>JBCBOC010000805.1:0-1895 GCA_039821475.1 Cyanobacteria bacterium J06632_22
ATAACAACTGAGATTTAAACGTTAAGACTAGGTACTAAACCGATAGCTTCTCAGCTCGACATCGTTTACCGACATCGTTTAACCTCAGTCAATAATAGTTCAAATGTACTACAACAAAACCGATTCCTCAACTGACTAAGGGAACAATCGGCCCGATATTTTTGCCTCAGCGCCCCCCGTCTCCGAATCAGCTCACAAATTAAGACAATGCTGGGGAGACGAACGGCAAGCCCGCCTCAATGCCCTGGAATGAACAGTTCCGCCTGTAAACAGCGTCAATGGCGCAGCTTTAAGCAGCGGTCAGAATATAGCGCCCGCCACTTTGCTCAGGACAGCTCTGGCGCTTAAGTGCCTGATATGGTCGCCAACCTGATATGGTCGCCAAGTAGTCCGCCGTCGCGCACCCCAAAAAAACAAGGGCCCTGAACAAGGAGCCTTGTGACGACGGCTATACAATGCAACCCTGGCAGCGTCACGCACGGCGGCGTTGCCCTCGCACTCATTTCTGGGACAAACAAATCAACTTTTTTTGACTTTTTCGAGGATTCCGTAGAGGATTGGCCCAGAGTGTGCAGCGCCAGTCCCTTTGCTTGAGAAATTTCTGGCGCTTAAAGGCATAGCATGGTCGCCGAGTTGTAGCCTTCGCGCACCACTCCCCCAAAGGGTTTTTGTGGCAACACGACCCCAAAGCATCGTAAAAGGGTGATCTACAGTGCTTATCCCGAGGTTTTCTAATTGGTATGAGTAGTCAGCGTGGAACGTGGACGCACTACCCCGAGGGCTCGCGATATCCGATTTCCTCAGCAGTTTGGCGGAAGCTGGCTATTCATGGCCATTATCCCGCGGCCCAGACCTGTACATTACGAATGAGTCAATGTAACTAGAATCAACGCCGCTCAGCGTTGGTCTCCTTGTATTTGAGTCCCTGAGTTTGAGTTCATGCGATCGCACCCTAAGACGCTCCGAATCGTTCTGTATTTTCTCATTGGGTTAACCTTGTGCCTAGCCACGGTAGGCCTCAAGGTCATCGCCTCATGGGCTATGGAAACCTACTTATATGCTCTGCCAGTCATCGGTGGGCTGTTTGCCAGCCTAGAATTTATTGAAATCAGCAGCGTTATCCTAGTGGCACTGTTAGCCGTATGCCTGGGCGCCCTCACCTTGTATCTCCCCCCAACCTGGCCCCTTATCGGGAAACTCGTGCTGCTGCTGATAGCCACCCCGCTCGTGATTGCCACAGGCTATGTGACCCGCCAAACCATCTGGGTACAGCGCGTTAGCATCAACGGAGGCATGTCGCCCGTACAGGCTCAAGAGGTCACCGCAACCTTTTTGCGCCAGCAAACCGGCCAGGATGGCGGTTGGGCCTACTATCGCTACACCGCAGAAAATCCCCAACCACCAGTTGAGTTTGACAATATTACGGCCCTATCAGCAGAGGATATGACTGCACTTCAAGCCCAACTCTCCGAAGCCAGCGGTGTGGAAATCGGCTGGTTTAACACGCTGTTCAATTGGGTGGGCTGGCTGATTCGGTTTGTGTACGCTGCCCTAACAAGCCTGATCGCCGTCATCTATTTTTTCAAGGGCAAACAGTGGGCAGAACGACAGTCACACCGAGCTCAGCAGTCCTAGCCTCAATGTCCCAGAAGCGCGACGATCGCACAGGTCCAACCGCCCCATGCATCGCGCTCGTATTAGCGGGCGGGCGTAGTCGCCGCATGGGGAAAGACAAAGCGCTCCTGGTCGATCGCGGACAGTCCTTAATTCACCGGACCTGCGTTGCGGCCTTGGCCTGTACAGCTCACGTCACCGTTCTGACCCCCTGGCCCAAACGCTATCAGGCCCACATACCTGCAGGGGTGCTGTTGCATAAAGAATCACAGCGTGCCGCA
>JBCBOC010000032.1:0-12633 GCA_039821475.1 Cyanobacteria bacterium J06632_22
CAACACGAGATACCGAAATACCCGCGTTGATGGCTGGACGTAAACCGGAGTTAAACAAGTCAGAGGATAGGAAGATTTGGCCGTCGGTGATAGAAATCACGTTGGTAGGAATATAAGCCGAAACGTCACCGGCCTGGGTCTCAATGATAGGTAGGGCAGTCATACTCCCTTCACCCAACGCTTCGCTGAGCTTAGCTGCCCGCTCTAGCAGACGAGAGTGAATGTAGAAAACGTCACCGGGATAGGCCTCACGACCGGGCGGACGACGCAGCAGCAGGGACATCTGACGGTAGGCCTGGGCCTGCTTAGACAGGTCATCATAAATCACGAGTGTTGCCTTGCCTTTGTACATGAAGTACTCAGCAATAGCTGCACCAGTGTAGGGCGCCAAGTATTGAACCGGGGCAGGATCGTTAGCATTGGCCGCAACCACCACTGTGTAATCTAGGGCGCCACGCTCCTCTAGGACACCAATCACCTGAGCCACAGAGGACGCCTTTTGACCGATGGCAACATAGACGCAGACAACGTCCTGATCGGCCTGGTTAAGAATAGTGTCGATAGCGATAGCCGTCTTACCGGTCTGACGGTCACCAATGATTAACTCACGCTGACCCCGACCAACCGGAATCATGGCGTCAATTGCGGTAATACCTGTCTGCAAAGGCTCATATACAGACTTCCGCTCAATGATGCCAGGTGCAGGAGATTCAATGAGGCGATTCTCACTCGCAGCAATATCACCCTTACCATCAATCGGACGAGCCAGGGAATCAACAACACGACCCAACATCGCATCCCCAACCGGCACAGAAGCAATCTTGCCCGTCGACTTTACGGAGCTGCCCTCTTGAATATTACGGCCAGTACCCATAAGTACCGCACCAACGTTATCTTCCTCGAGGTTCAGAGCGATGCCAATAGTGCCATCCTCAAACTCCAGCAATTCGCTGGCCATGACGTCTTTGAGGCCATAAATACGGGCAATACCGTCACCAACCTGAAGCACAGTACCAACATTAGATACCTTGACTTCCTGGTCGTACTCTTCAATCTGCTGACGAATAATACTGCTAATTTCGTCGGGTCTAATACTTACCATGGGCGTTGCTTGGTTTATACGGAGTTTTACAAGGGGAGGCGGTGCATATGTGACGCACCTTACAACGGATTAGGCTAGGCGGCCGAGCTGCCGAGCTGCATACCGATGCGGCGCAGCTGGCCACGCAAACTGGCATCAACAACCTGCGAACCGACGCGAATGATTACGCCACCAATCAAGTCAGGATCAATGCTGGTCTCAATGTCTGCTGCCTGAGCACCGGTCATACCGAGAACCTTTTGGCGAATGGTTTCTTTTTGCGCATCAGTGAGCTCAACCGCAGAAGTGACTTCCGCAAGAACTGTCTGATTAACCTCCCGCACCATCGCCTGGAACTGCTTGAGGATAGGTGCAATCAAGGAAACACGGCCCCGATCCACCAGTAACAAAACGAAATTCTTGAAAGCTGGGCTAACATCATCACCCAAAATACGCTTCAGGACGCCCTTCTTGGCCTCATCTTCGGCCACAGGGCTCGCCAGAAAAACAGACAGCTCACTTGACTCAGACAACAAACCCAGCAAGCTACCTGCCAGACCGTTCATTTCATCCAACGCGCTGGTTGACTGAGCAACAGACAGTAGCGCCCGAGCATAGGGCTCCGCAATCGCGCCAATTACTGTACCTGAACTCATCAGTTACCTCCTAGCAGTGCAATGCTCTTATCGACAAGCTGCGTCTGGAGAGAATCATTAAGCCGCTCAGGCAATTGTTCCTCAACACGGCCCATAGCCATGTTGGCCACGCGTTGGCGCAGCTCCTGCAGCACCCGATCCTGTTGAGAATCGAGGTCCTGTTGGGCCGAAGCCTTTAACCGCTCCACATCTTTCTCAGACTGAGCCAAAATCGCAACCTTGGCTTTCTCAGCATTTTCCCGAGCCGCAGACAAAATCTGTTGCGCGTCGGCTTCAGCTTGCTTTAGATTCTTCTTTTGCTCAGCCAAGGCCGTAGCTGCTTTTTGCTGACGCGCTTCAGCATCTTTAATGGCCGACTCAATTGTGGCCTGTCGCTCACTCAGCGTCTTACCCAGGAAGTTACTGCCAAAGTAAATCAGTACGCCGATGATGATAACCAAATTGATCAGATTGGTTTCGAGAATATCGAAGTTGAGCCCAAACCCCCCTTCTTCTGACGCCACTAACCAAAGCATATTCATATCGTTCTACCTAACTGCGCCGTCCAATATCTATCTCAAGTGGCGGGGCTCAACCGGCTATTGCCCACGCTCTGGCCTGGATAAGCCAGACCCATTGCAGCGAACCTAGCGCGCACCTAACGCCCCTGTTAAACAGAGGAATGCGCTCCAATCGGAGCCCAGAAACAGTGCAAACTATGCAGCAACGCTCAACAATTTGTCGAGAATCTGCTGACTGAGGGAGTCAACCTGCTGCTCGAGCGTTGAGAGCGCGGCCTGCTTCTGTTCGTCCAATTCCTTTTGCACAGCTTCGCGCTTAGCCTGAGCCTCCTGCTGGGCCTCAGCGACACTCTTGGACGCCATGGCCTGAGCTTCTGCCTGAGCAGACTCAACAATACTGCGAGCTTCGCGACGAGAATCAGCCAAAGACTGCTCATACTCTTCTGCTAGCTTCTCAGCCTTAGCAAGACGCTCCTGAGCCTCTGCTCGGGTGGACAGTACATAACCATCCCGTTCGTCAATCGCCTTACCTAACGGCTTGTAAAACACCGCGTTCAAGATAATGGCTAAGACAACGAACTGTACCGCCATCAGCGGCAAAGTAGCATCTAAGTCAAACAGTCCGCCGCTAGCTTCCTCAGCCGCTGCCTCAACTGCAAATAGTACTAAACCAGTAATCATGTGTTTAAGGCACGAAGGTGTCGTGTCAAATTAAAAGTGGAAGCAAGGGTGAAATAGTGGCGAGGTGACGGAGTGGTTTCTAGGCGGGGAAACACCCACGCAGGAACCACCCATTCACCACTCCCTACTTCACGGTTAAACCCTTATGCAAATGGGTTAGCAAACAGCAGTACAAGTGCAACTACCAGACCGTAGATAGTCAGAGCTTCCATAAATGCCAAGCTAAGCAACAGGGTGCCACGAATCTTACCCTCTGCCTCGGGCTGACGAGCGATACCTTCTACCGCTTGGCCAGCAGCATTACCTTGACCAATACCAGGGCCAATAGCAGCTAGGCCAACAGCAAGAGCGGCAGCCAGGACAGAAGCGCCAGCAATAATGGGATCCATGTTTTCTTTCCTCTAAATTGAATGGATGTGAACAAACTCAAGCAAATCGCCCAGCTATGAGCGAGGGCCTGATCCTTCTCAAACAGCGGAACATGAGCCCGCGCAAAGTAGGAGATGACCCAAGGTGTCAAATCCTATCTGGATAACCTCATCAGTCCTCAGTACAAAACTGAACCGAACTAAAGAGAATTATCCATGCTCTTCTTCACCGTGCCCTTCCATCGCTTCACCGATGTAGGCCGCAGCCAGTGTTGCAAAAATCAGTGCCTGAATCGCGCTCGTGAAGAGACCCAGAACCATTACAGGCAGGGGCACGAACAACGGCACCAACAACACCAGTACAGCCACAACCAGTTCATCTGCCAGAATATTTCCAAACAGACGGAAGCTGAGGGAGAGAGGCTTCGTGAAATCTTCCAAGATATTAATCGGCAACAGAATCGGCGTTGGCTCGATATATCTAGCAAAGTAACCTAGACCGCGCTTACTAAAGCCAGCATAAAAATAGGCCAGTGAAGTCAGCAGCGCTAAGGCCACAGTCGTATTAATGTCATTCGTTGGGGCAGCTAACTCACTACCTGGAATCTTAAACAACTTCCAAGGCACCAGAGCACCGGCCCAGTTAGAGACAAAAATGAATAAAAACAAGGTGCCAACAAAGGGCACCCAAGGACGGTACTCCTTTTCACCAATCTGGTTTTTAGCCAGGTCGCGGATAAACTCCAACGCATATTCCATAAGGTTTTGCAGACCGGATGGAATGCGATCAACCTTTCGAGTTGCCAGAACGCAAATCAGAATCAGCACTGCCGCCACAATCCAGGAGGTCACAAACACTTGGCCGTGAACCTTGAGACCACCCAATTGCCAGTACCAATGCTGGCCGACCTCTAGCTCAGCTAGCGGCAAAAAAGGAATGTAAATCGTATTTAACATCTCCGCCCCAATCGTTAATTTTTTTCGTAGATGTCTACGGGTTTGGGAAAACTCGCCCTATTCTTGATTTACGGCCTCAGGCATTAAAGCTGCCCAAAGGGTGTACCCCATCAAAGAAGCCTTATAAGTCAAGAAACCCAGGAAAACAGGCATAATTTGAAGCTGATTCCATTGGGTAGACAGCACAATGAGCCCAATAAACAGAGCCAAGCGACCGCTGCCAACCTTGCTGCGCTGTCGCCCTAGCTCGGCCACGTTTTTAGCCAACATTCTTAAGTAAACCACACCCGTGCACGCGCCAATCAAGTAATTCAAGGCGGTCTGCAGGGAGTAAAACGCCCAGACGAATCCGAAAATAACGGCAGTCGCCAATAGGGTGTACTTCAACAAGTCCTGCTGAAGTTTGTAATACCCTTGCATTGAACTATCAGGAGTAGGGGGCAACGAAGGTGCGATCGCACCTTCGTCAGCATCCTCGGTCGAATCGACCGACACCTCATCGGCAGATGCTTCCACATCGGGCACTTCAGCCAGCTCAGAATTAGCCGGTTCTACCGATTCAGACGACGTCACAGAAGTAGTCAGTTAAATTAGGGTGGCTTTTGCGTGGTTTAAACTCAGGCAACAACGCCCGAAACCGTAGCAGATCATACCACGCGGGGTCATCCTTAATATGGATTTTGCCAGGGCAATTGCCATACCAAAAAGTATTTATACCTATTGCAACTGCCCAATCCCCTACCCCTCCAGCAACAGGAGTTGTCGGCCATGTAATTCTCTGACGGCATTTAATCCATCCGACTGAGCCATATCGAGGGATTCAATCAACTGTCTAACCGTAAACTGATGATTCTCGGATTGGGCATCGCAAGCCGCCAGAAGAGCATATTCCACCTCAGTCACCTCAGTGAGCTGATAGTCGGCGTTAAAAAAGCTGCGACTCGGCCAACCCGACATGCAGGTGTGTCGAGTTGGCCGAGCCGTCAGCAGTTGAACATCATCAGACCATGCGGTCCGGGGTAGCGGTGGCCGAGCTAGAAAAAATTCGTAGTGGGTTAGTTCCGGATCCAAAAGCTCAATCAGTCGATATCGTTCGCGCGCAGTCAGTTGTTCAGCCCGGGTCATAATCCCTGGGGCTTTGCCCACCAACCGTTCCAACGACCAGTAGGCTGGGTTTGAAAAGCCGACAAAGGTCAGCCCCGACGCGTCAATTAGATCAAATAGCGTATCGACCGTGTAATCAATTTCTTGAGGATGAACGTACATGTCGGCAAAGCATTCATCCTGATGATTTTCCAGCGCCCACCGCTCGCGATCTCGCTTCACAATTCGATTGCTTTCAGGCAGCGCTCCAAACAGGGCCCGCCCCACAGCCACCCCATCTCGGTAGTCACCGCGTTGATCGCCCTGCAACAGCGCAATGGCCTGCTGCATGAGGGAAATCTCCCACCGGCCCAGCGCAGCGTAGACAAAAATATGAAAAATACCCCCAGGTTTCAGCTTCTTCGCCAAGGCCTGAATACCGCGAATCGGATCCGACGTATGGTGCAGGACCCCGACACAGTTAATCAGATCGAATTCACCGTCGATCTCGTCAATATCAAACAGGCTCAGATGATGAAACTCAACCCGGTCTGCACCGCCCGAACGCTGGCATCGCTGCTGAGCGATCCCCAACGCCCCCGCGCTCAGGTCCACGCCAACCACCGACGCCTCCGGGTTCAGATGAACCAGGTACTCTGTCCCTACCCCTGTACCACAGCCTGCATCTAGAATGCGCACCGCCCGATGCTGAGGCACCTGCCCCGTACAAAAGCTATAGGCCGAAGGCCAGTGCCAACGCCAGTTATAGCCAGGTGGCGGCTCATCTAAAAACGGCTCTGGAGGGAAAGGATAGGTATCGTACAGCTTGGCAACAGCGGCACTGGTCGTATCGCTATTAGCTGGGCGGGAAGACTCAAAAGACATCAGACACCAATTAATTGACGTTAACTAACGTTACAAAACTTAGTTTTGCTCTCAGGTTCGGAAGCCTAATCTTCTATGATGACGCCAGGTCCGTTCAAGGGGCTGTGCAACAGTTTTTAACAAAAGCAAAAGGCGTTCCGCAATCGTTTTAATCTGAGTAGAGACTTCGTGAGCAAGAAGTTAACGTTTCCGTGGTGCTACAACGCCGCCAACGGTACAGCCCGGTCAGCTCCTGCCTATCATTGAGTCGTTTGCTGAATTCCACCGAAGTCATTCGAACTGGCTTTTAGCAAGTTGTCGCGTCTAGCAAGATGCCTACGCCTGACGAAAGCATCACGCTTTAGTTAAGCTCAGGTCTTTTGCCAGACATAGGCCCCAATGATGTCTCGGCCCTGGCCCAACGATCTTATAGCTATCTATTGTTAGGGAGACCTAAGCCAACATGACTGTTACTGCGAGTGGTGGAAGCTCATTAGCCCGTCCGCAGCTATATCAAACGCTGCCAATCTCTACAATCTCCCAGGCCGAGCAGCAAGATCGCTACATGGAGCGAGGCGAACTGGGCGAACTGTCAAGCTTTTTTCAGTCTGGGGCCAAGCGAATCGACATCGCCCAGACCATTACTCGGTATTCAGAGCTCATTGTCTCTCAGGCAGCCAACCGCATCTTCACTGGCGGTTCCCCTCTGTCCTATCTAGAAAAACCAGAGGTTGAGGCCGCCGAGGTCCAAAAAACCCAGGGCGGGCAAATTTTAGACGATAGCGAAGCCGCTAAGCTAGGTACCGCCACCTACGTCGAGAGCGGTAGCGGCGGCGGCGGTGGCCTGTTAGGCGGGTTACGAGCACTGCTTAACAACAGCGCAGACTTTGGCAAAATTCCCCCAGGGTTCCGCCCCATCAACGTGGGTCGTTATGGTCCCAGCAACATGCAAAAATCCCTTCGGGATATGAGCTGGTTCCTGCGCTATCTGACCTATGCCATTGTTGCGGGCGACCCCAACATCATTTCTGTCAACGTCCGAGGCTTACGAGAAATCATCGAAAACGCCTGCTCTACGCCAGCGACGATCGTTGCGATCCAGACAATGCGGGGTGCCAGCGTCAATTATTTCCGTGGCGACGATGAGGCTCAGGATATTGTGCGTCAGTACTTTGATGTACTGCTTTCCGAGTTCAAGGCGCCCAGCCCTTCGGATAAGCTGCGTCAGCGTCCCTCTTCAGACCTACAAGGACTGAAGCTCCCTCAAATTTATTTCAATGCGTCGGAGCGGCGTCCCAAGTATGCGATGAAGCCGGGACTCTCCACCTTAGAAAAGAACGCAGTGGTCAAGGCCGCCTACCGTCAAGTCTTCGAACGGGATATCATTCGCGCTTATTCTCTAAATATCAGTGACCTGGAGTCCAAGGTTAAAAACGGCGAAATTTCCATGAAGGAATTTATTCGTCGCCTGGCTAAGTCACCGCTATATCGCAAGCAGTTTTTCGAGCCGTTTATCAACAGTCGGGCACTCGAGCTGGCCTTCCGCCATATTTTGGGTCGTGGTCCCAGCTCCCGTGAAGAGGTCCAAGAATATTTCTCTGTTGTGTCTAACGGGGGTCTGCCAGCCCTGGTAGATGCCCTGGTGGATTCCAAGGAATATGCTGACTACTTCGGAGAAGAAACCGTCCCTTACCTCCGTGGCTTGGGGCAAGAGGCTCAAGAATGCCGTAACTGGGGTCCCCAGCAGGATCTATTTAATTACAGTGCGCCGTTCCGCAAGATTCCTCAATTTGTTACAACCTTTGCGGCCTACAACCAACCGCTGCCCGACCAGCATGTTTACGGTTCCGGCAACGACCCTCTGGAGATTCAGTTTGGGGCCATCTTCCCTAAGGAGACCCGAGATCCCAGTGCCAGCCCTGCCCCCTTCAACAAGGACACGCGGCGCATTCTGATCCGTCGTGGCGCAGGAATTGATAGTCAGGTCAGCAACCCAGGTGCACGTCCCAAGGCGCCAGGCAGTTTGGGGCCTAAGGTCTTTAAGCTGACTCAAACCGCAGTGGGCGGCAGTGCGGGTGCCAGCATTAATTATGCTGAGACCTCTACCAAAACCATCATTGACGCGGCTTATCGTCAGGTCTTTGGCCGCCCCGTCTACGAGGGTCAACAGCTCAAATCCTTAGAAAATCGACTGGAAACAGGCGAAATCAGCGTGCGGGATTTTGTTCGTGGGCTGGCCAAGTCTGAAGCCTTTAGAAAGATGTACTGGACGTCTCTCTATGTTGTGAAAGCCGTCGAGTATATTCACCGTCGCCTGCTGGGTCGTCCGACCTACGGTCGTCAGGAAATTAATAGCTACTTTGACATCTGTGCGCGGCAGGGCTTCTATGCGCTGATTGACGCCATCATCGATAGCCAAGAGTACACTGAGTCCTTCGGCGAAGATACTATCCCCTACGAGCGGTATGTCACACCGGCAGGGCAGTCCCGGCGAATGTTCCGCGCAGGAACGGTTGAATCTACTGGCATTAAACCTGTTCAACCGAAGACCACGCCGCGTTTTGTTGAATTGGGCCAAGCCAACACCAACCGCGGTGAGCGTGACTTGCAACAGCGAACATTACAGGGTGTGCGCCGCCAGCGACAGGAGGCCAAAATCTTCAAACTCACTGCCTTTGATAAGCAATCCGTTAAGGTTGTGGCCGAAGCAGCCTATCGTCAGATATTTGAGCGCAATATTGAGCCTTACATCATCAAGGATGAGTTCCGGGTGCTGGAAAGTCGATTGTTGAATCGCGAGATTAACGTGAAGGAGTTCATTGAAGGCCTGGGCACGTCCAATCTTTATCTCAAAGAGTTCTACGCGCCTTACCCAAACACCAAGGTCATCGAGCTGGGGACCAAGCACTTCTTAGGTCGCGCCCCGCGCGATCAGGCAGAAATCCGTCAGTACAACCTGATCTTATCCAGGGAAGGGTTGAGAGGATTTGTTGAGGCAATTTTGAACAGCCGTGAGTACGCGGAGTTCTTTGGCGAAGACACGGTTCCCTACCGTCGCTATCCCACGCTGCCCGCTGCCAATTTCCCCAATACCGAGCGACTCTATCAACAGCTCACTAAGCAAAACAACGACGTGGTGGTTCCAAGTTTTGAGCCCGCCGTTGCCACTAACCTGTCGATTGGAACACAGCAGCCCCTAGGTCAACCCACAGGGACGCTGTAATCAATACCGGGCCATTGCAAGACGATCTCATAAAGGGCGGGATAACCGTTATCCTGCCCTTTATGGATATAGTGCTTGATCCGCTAGCCGGTAAAGGCCGTTAATTCGAATAGCTCAGGGATGCAAGTAGCACCTCTGAGCTATTCGAATAGATAGACACATGACACAACCGTCTCTCCGCTCAACCACTGGCTCCGGCATCTAGCATTGTGACGAAATCTGAGTAAGAATATTACAAAGTGTTTCGCACCTTCTAAGAAGGTTGGCGGGATGCTGGAAAATAGTCACGGAAGGTAGCTGAGCCTTTGAGGATTCAAGGAATCCGATAAGATATTTGGTCTTTTTTTACGCTGCATGCGTCAGCAGGGCCGAATGTGGCGTTGCACCGAGCACTGAACGTCCCGATGGCTTCTTCTTGTGAAGGGTCCGGTGGCTTTGATGTCTGGGTTCAGCGGCCCGGGCTCAGCGCTTTGAAGGTGAACGCCAGTGCAGTCATCTGGTTATATTCTTTCGGAGGAATCCATCAAATGAGTATTGTCACGAAATCGATCGTGAATGCTGACGCTGAGGCCCGTTACCTCAGCCCCGGCGAACTAGACCGCATCAAGGGTTTTGTTACCTCTGGTGAGAGTCGTCTGCGCATTGCTCAAGTTCTAACTGAGTCTCGCGAGCGCATCGTTAAGCAGGCTGGCGACCAGCTGTTCCAAAAGCGTCCTGACGTTGTCTCTCCCGGTGGCAATGCTTACGGCGAAGAGATGACAGCCACTTGCCTGCGTGACATGGACTACTATCTGCGCCTAATTACTTACGGCGTGGTTGCTGGTGATGTTACGCCCATTGAAGAGATTGGTCTCGTTGGCGCGAAGGAAATGTACAACTCCCTGGGTACCTCGGTCCCGGCAGTTGCTGAATCCATTCGTTGCATGAAGAGCGTCGCGTCTGCTCTGCTCTCTAGTGATGATGCTGCTGAAGCGGCTTCTTACTTCGACTACGTTGTTGGTGCAATGCTCTAGGCATCTGCCCATCAATTTTTTTGAGTCTCAAGTTCGAAGCTTCGAGTCTCGTTGTACGTCCCAAATTTAAGGAAAACTTGAAATGCAAGACGCAATTACTTCTGTAATTAACTCTTCGGACGTTCAGGGCAAGTACCTGGATCAGTCCTCCATGGATAAGCTGAAGTCTTACTTCCAGACTGGTGAGCTGCGCGTCCGTGCTGCAACCACTATCAGCGCTAATGCTTCTGAGATTGTGAAGGATGCTGTAGCTAAGTCGCTGCTGTACTCCGACATTACTCGTCCCGGCGGCAACATGTACACCACACGTCGCTACGCTGCTTGCATTCGCGACCTGGATTACTACCTGCGCTATTCCACCTATGCCATGCTGGCTGGTGACCCCTCCATCCTCGACGAGCGCGTGCTCAACGGCCTGAAGGAGACTTACAACTCTCTGGGTGTGCCCGTTGGTGCAACAGTTCAAGCCATTCAGGCAATGAAAGAAGTTACTGCTAGCCTGGTTGGCGCTGACGCAGGCAAAGAGATGGGCGTTTACTTCGACTACATCTGCTCTGGCCTGAGCTAGTCGTTTTAGACCGCTAGACTACGCCCCCGCAAGGGCGATTGAGATCGGAAGTCTGGAGCGAGCGTTAAGTGGGCGGGTGCTGTCGCCTTGGTTCGAGGACTAGACCATAGGTTCAAGAACTAAGCTTGGGAGTAGTCTCTACTCGTCGTTGGCTATGGACTTCCGATTTTGCTGTTTGTAACCTGCAACCTAGTCGCTGTGGTTGCCATATAAAGATTTTTTTGAGAGTAGGAGACCCCAACCGCCATGCGCATGTTTCGAATTACTGCCTGCGTACCAAGCCAGACTCGGATTCGTACCCAGCGCGAACTACAGAATACGTTCTTTACGAAGCTAGTGCCCTACGATAGCTGGTTTAAAGAGCAGCAACGAATTCAGAAGATGGGTGGCAAGATTGTAAAGGTTGAGCTGGCAACAGGCCGTCCTGGTTCCAATACAGGTTTGGCGTAAGGGGACCACTCTTCTCCATAAACAAGCAATCATCGGTCCAGGGGTGCCATAGTACTCCTGGACCGATTGCTTTTCAAGGTGACAGTTTAGCCCTACACCGCGACTCCACTGTGGGCCAGGCAGAATTGTGGGCCAGGCAGAATTATGGGCCAGGCAGAATATATTGCTCGCCACTTTGCTGAGGACATCTTCGGCTTCCAAGCTCCAATACTTGGAGCTTAGAAGCCCGCAACCGTGCACAAATGTATGCGGCGGTTGCCATATGGGCCGCATCCCCCCGCATGGATATCTCAACGTCAATGGTAAGGAATAGTGGAGGCCATAAACCCAATAGATAAACCCAACAGAGGAGTAGACCAGTTCGAATACTGGCTGAAAACCGTGCAAAGTTCTTAAGTTAAGTAGCGGACTCACCGGAATCCATTAATAGCTGCGGGTATCTTAAGACAGAGTCTTTGTCCAACCCCATCACCTATGAACTGCTTTCGCATTGCTCGTTCTGGCCTGTTCGCTCTGGCTGCAACTGCTGGTTTTTACGTTGCCGAAGGCGTAATTCCTCGGTCTGTTCCTTTAGTGGGAACCCAAGCCGCCCAGGCGCAATACGATGAAGAAACCAGCATTCGGGTGTATCAGCAGGCGAGTCCGGCGGTTGTATCGATTGATGCTGGCGATGGCACAGGCAGCGGCAGCGTTATTACCACGGATGGCCTAATACTGACCAACGCCCACGTTGTGGGGGATGCTCGGACGGTCACGGTGCAGCTCTCAGATGGTCGTTCCTTCACAGGCGACGTCGTGGGCTATGCCAATGATGGTCTCGACTTGGCTGCCGTTCAGCTCCGCGGCGCAAGTAACCTCCCCGTCATTTCATTTGCGTCATCGACAGCGCAAGTTGGCCAGCGAGCTTTTGCCATTGGGAACCCTTTTGGTCTCCAAGGAACGTTCACAGTTGGGATTGTTAGCCGGCTGGATCAAGAACGCGGGCTGATTCAAACTGATGCAGCTATCAATCCAGGCAACTCGGGCGGTCCGTTACTCAACAGCAATGGCCAGCTGATTGGCGTCAACACATCGATTTTTACCACTGGGGATAGCGGTGGAAATATTGGTATCGGTTTTGCGATCGCAACCAACCAAGTCCGTCCATTTATCGAGGCCGTGCCGTTTTGCACGGCGGCGATAAATGGAC
>JBCBOC010000110.1:0-8634 GCA_039821475.1 Cyanobacteria bacterium J06632_22
AAACCGGGAGTGAGGTTACCGGTGATGGAGTTAGCAAAAACAACGGCCGGACCCGAGCAGTTACTAGAACTGGCGCTACGGTCGGGAGCTGAAGCGGCCGAGGTGGCGGTTGAGACGGCCTTTTCTCAGCCGGTGGTGTTTGAAGCCAACCGTCTGAAGCAACTTGAGACTTCTGAGACAGCTGCGATGGCGCTACGGGTCTGGCGGCAGGGGCAGCCCGGGGTGGCTGTGGCAGCCGGGGCTGTCCCCCCCCAGCAGCTGGTTGATAAAGCCTTGGCGCTGAGCGAGCTGGGTACAGCTGAGACACCTGCGCTGTCCTCGGGGGGGACGCACACCTTTCCTACGATGGGTGAGCCAGTCCCAGTAGAGCAGCTGATTGAGGTTGGGGAACGGGCGATCGCAACGATTCGAGCGGCCTACCCCGACGTGCTGTGCGAAGCCTCGCTGTCGTCAGAAACCACTACCACCCGCTTAATCAATTCCCAGGGATTAGATTATCGCTATGGTGAAACCAGCCTCAGTGTTGGGCTCAGTGCCGAATGGGTGCGGGGGGATGACTTTTTGGCGGTGGGCGAAGATGCGGTCAGCCGAACTGTGATCGATCCGGATGCGTTGGCTCAATCTGTGGTGGAACGGCTGCGATGGGCCGAGCGTAGCGCCGCACCCGTGACGGGACAACTGCCGGTGGTGTTGACTGCTCAGGCGGCAGACTTGCTGTGGGAAACGGTACAGGCGGCACTCAACGGACGTCGCTGGGTGGAAGGGGCTTCGCCTTGGTGTCAGGGACAACGCGTGGCACAGGACGCGCTGACGCTATGGCAGGATCCGTCCCTGGGGCCCTATAGTTGCCCGTTTGATGATGAAGGCCGACCCACCCAGCGGTTGCCCTTGGTCACGGCGGGACGAGTGGCACAACCCTATTGCGATCGCACTGTGGGTGAGGCGCTGGGCTTCGGCTCAACGGGCAATGGTTTCCGTCCGGGCCTAGGAAGCCGCGCTACCCCTGGACTGGTCAATTTATGGGTGCAGCCGGGCGATCGATCGATGGCGGAACTGTTGAAAGATTTACCCGAGGCGGTGGTGGTCGATCAGGTGATGGGCGGTGGCGCAGGTCTGGCAGGAGATCTCTCGGTCAACTTAGATTTAGGGTATTACCTACACCGAGGTGAGATTGTGGGACGGCTTAAGGACACTATGGTCTCGGGCAATGTTTACAAAGCTTTGCAGCAGGTCGCGGCAGTGGCGTCCCATCCGGTTTGGTGCGGTGCTTATCACACCCCGGCGTTGGTGGTAGAGGGGTTAACGACGGTGGGGTAGCGCCTTTACTGATAGGATCTCTCATTTTTACGGACAGATGGGATATGATGTCGAATGCGCATTTTTGTGGGAGACGGACCCTTGACCATCTACATTGGCAATCTATCCTTTGAAGCAACCGAAGACGATATTCGCACCGTGTTTGCAGAATATGGTGAGGTGGTTCGGATTACGTTACCCATCGATCGCGAGACCGGCAAAAGACGGGGTTTTGCCTTCATTAACCTGGCTGAAGATGCGCAGGAAGATACCGCCATTTCCGAGCTAGATGGGGCTGAATGGCTCGGCCGAGATCTGCGGGTGAACAAAGCAAAGCCCAAGGGCGATGACACTCGTTCGGCGCGACCAAGGGGACGGTTCTCTCGAAATCCTCTATAGGTATAGCGCGGCGTTGGGACCTCTGGTCCGGGCACAGTTTCGTCTAAAGACAAATTTTTAGGCCTTCTTGGGCGAGGCGAACGTTTGGCGTTGTTGCCTTGAGCTTTTGTTCAATGTCGTTAAGCTGCTGATCGGTTTGGTCAGGACTAAAGCTGGTGAGGAGAGTTTGCTTGACCTGGGCCGCTGCCGCCACCTCAGCTGCTGCCTGCCAGGTTGGTTGAGCTGTTGAGCTGTGGCCACGCTTGGGTAAGAGGCCGCCATTGCAAATGAGCAGATCGGCCTTGCGGCTCCATTGGACAAGGGCTGGGCTCAATGTTGGGTAGCTGACTTCAGTGGCATAAACGATGCTACGACCTTGATGACGGACGCGATAGCCCATGGCATCGCTGCTGCTGCTGATCATCAGGGTGTCAATATGGACTGGGTCCGGATGGCTCCCGAGGGTTAGGGTTTGCCCACCAAAAAGATTGTGGAAGTGGAGGTGGGCTTTAAGGTCGTAAAACGGAATGGGGCAGTTGGGGTGGAGCATTTGGGTGCTCAGGCTCTGCTTAATGGAGGCGCCATTGGCCGCAGAGGCACCATAGATGTCGAGTTGGCTATGGGCGTTGAAGGCGGGCCGAAAGAAGGGAAAGCCCTGAATTCTGTCCCAGCGGGCGTGGGTAAAAAATAAATGGGCTGCGATCTCACCCTTGCTAGAGGCTTCCGGCAAGTTCGCACCGTTAGCGCTGGAGCTGGCATCATGAGTTCCAGACGCGTGGGATGCGGTACCGGCTAGGGTATCGCCCAAGGCTTTTAACCCTGTTCCCCCATCAAAGATCAGTCGCTGTTCACCCACGCAAATGTCCAGACAGGCGGTGTTTCCCCCGTACTGTGCTGTTGCTAATCCTGGCGTGGGGAGATGTCCACGTACACCCCAAAATGTGACAGCCCATTGAATCGGCTGGTCCTGTGTCGGACGGCTAGTCGGCAGTTCTACTGGGGTGGCGCTGTGGGACATTCGTTGGATAGATCGCAAGCAGTGGCACGCTAGATCGCTTCGGTCACCGGGTTAGAGACGTTGGGATTATCGAAATACTCGACAATAGAGCACTGTGATGGACAGCTGTATTTCAGATATCGATCGCTCAGACTGAGGTGCGGTGGTTATAGCAGTAGATGCAGAAAGCAAGAAAGAGGTTCTACTTATTTAGGAAACCCAGCCACACCATTGAAACAAATCAGTGCTCTTGCGGATTTAGTGAGGCTCCTTAAACGAATCAACCCTCTACACTGCAGTTTAACGTTATGGACCCACGTACGCGTTCCTATTGTGAACCCAAACCACGTCCAGTTTTAAACCGGTAGCGTTTTCTCTAGAAAACGCTCGGGACTGGACGTGGTCAAGGGAATATGGCGTTAAAGCGATCACTGACAAAGCAGCAGTGTGACGGTTTAACCTATTTGTAAGCCGCGATGCACTGATCTACCAAGCTTTGAACTTTGTCCACGTCTTCCCAACCGGTAATCTCAGTGACTTTTTTCTCTAGATTTTTGTAGGTTCTAAAGAATTCTGCAATTTCATCTAGACGATGCTGGGCAACGTCAGCAAGCGTTTTAACACCCGCATAGCGAGGGTCTTTGTCCGGTACACAGAGGATTTTTTCGTCCTGATCGCCGCCATCGATCATGCCTAGCATGCCAATGGGGCGAGCCGTGATCACACATCCGGGAAACGTGGGCTGATCCATGATCACCATGCCGTCCAGCGGGTCTCCGTCGTCGGCCAGGGTGTTGGGAATAAAGCCATAGTCAAAGGGATATTGAACCGATGCATACAGCACACGGTCCAAGGCAAAGGCATTGATATCTTTATCGAACTCGTACTTATTTTTGCTGCCGCCAGGAATTTCAATAAGTACGTTAACCAGACCCGGTTTAGGTTGGGCAGGAATGAGAGACAGATCCATAGTGGAGTACTCCTAACTGAATTATTGCGTCTAGTATTGCGTCTAGTATTGTGGTCAGGCGTGCTGGCTGGGTGATGGCTAACCACCTCCAGCCCCGGCCACAATGCGTCGGGATGGGCAGCAGAGGGTCGAACTGGCCATGCTGCTGCTACAGCATCAACCCCGGATAGTTTCGAGTGACGCTGCTTTGGGACCCGTTACGATGAGCAGGCTGTAGCAATATTGCTGCAGTGATGCAAACGTTACGGACATCCCGCTTAGCATTCTATGGGAAAGCGACACCCTCAGGGTGATGGGTGTGAAATCTAGGCAATTCCTACAATATTTATGGTGCAGCTTTAGCGTCTGCTCACACCGGCCTTTGCTCATCGCACTGACTACAGTTCAAGCGAATGTCGCTGAGCGAATGTGCTGGGTCCCTTAAATCACTTACTTGACGAGGATACGACCTCAACAGCAGCGTCACTCTTGCATTTGAACCATGGGCGATAGCGGTCGCTGAGGCACATCTGAATTACTGCCAGAGAAATGTGCGATCGCAAACAGGGGAAAGGCAAGCGTTGCCAAGGCAATCAAGAGCCCTAGGGCGTTGGCAACGTGACTCGGGTGAGGTTCGGGATCGGCAACGACATGACTGGTCGACTGCTGGGGAGAGTGACTGGCAGAGTCCATGTAAAAGCTTGTTTGATGCACAAAAAGGGGCAAAGTTCGAGTCTTGGGAGCCTAGACACGGGTACAAGGGTACCGGAGGCTAACCGTTTGACCACTGTGGAAGTTGTGAAAGCGTCACGACCCTCCACTCACGGCGGTCTAGTCATAAGGGTATCTACTTTGCTTGTGCATTCAGTGCGCTAGATCACGGTTCAAGTACATTGATCCTAAAGTTGCCGATCAGGTCTTACCCTCACGACAGCAACAGAGTTGTGAACCCTAAACTGAACAGGGCCGATTGACACTGATTGGCAGTTAGAAACTAGCGCAGTTTCTAATAAAACATTAGCACCACTGCCAATATCTTGCACCGAGCGATATTGCTGATTTGGACTTACGAAATTTACCGCGTTTTCCACGATATTGAGGCTGGTGCCGAGTATGGTCGCCAAATGGCCGAAACCACACGCAAATGGCTGAGAGGGTTGCTATCTGTCAAGGCCTATTGGCAGGGTGGCGCGCTCCCTGGAGGGTTTCAGTCGCGCTGCTAAATCCTGCAAAAGTCAATGTTTCCTGAATAGGGTTACTGAGCATCCAGGGCTTTACGAATCGCTTTAAGCTCGTTGAGTATTTCGCGAAGTAGCTCAGTGGTGGCGGTTTCTGGCGGCGGTGTCACTTCAATAGTGACCTGTTTCATGCCCAAGACTTCACGGGCAAATCGTGCGACCTCATTGGGATGAAACTGTAGGGCTTCTTCCTTATTTTGACGCGGTTCAGGGTTAAGACGATTGGGCTCGAATGGCAAGTTCAACAAGCTGGGATCAGTGTTGGCATATCGATAGACCGATGCCCTTGAGCGGTTAAGAATCTTCTGAACGGCTTCGATGGGCATCAAATAGTCGGCACTATCCGCCAGATCACGGGGGAGCTGATCGCTGACCTCAGTAATTTTTTCGATGACGGTATTCATCATATTTTCCTTGTCTTACACAGAGACTCATTGCCAACAAAATGAGTCCAATAAATATCAGACAGCATTCTCAAGTCAAGACGGATCTCTTCAAGTCGGAGCATAGCAGACTTTGGTAATTTTGCAAGCACCGTTTCGAAAATTTAGTGATGGTCGCTAATGGGGTAACGCCTGTCACTTTGCTGAGGACATTTCTGGCACTCAATTGCCTGGTCTGTGCGCAAGGTGCCCCACCGTTGCGCACAGACCAGCTAAAGGCCTTCATAACGACGGCTATAACAGCTATTGGGGTCTGGTGGGCCTGCTGAACATGTCCTCATCGGCGTTGCCCTGAAGTTTAGATAGCGGATACCACGTCTCTCTTTGAGATTTAAATTTTTAAGTTTGGACTTATGTGAAGCCGCTATAGTCTAACCTTGAGACTTATAGCGCCGAAGACTAACATAATCGATCAGGTAGACTTTATCGATCAGGTAGACTTTGTGGCCTGTCTCTTCAAGGTTTTGGAATTTCCTGCCTGATGGACGATTGCATCTGTGCTGTAACTGGTTTGATTATGCTGCGGGGAGTGATTGGGCTAGATCCTGTAGCGCCTGTAAGGACGGTTCAAAGTCTTGTTGGAGTTTTGACAGGAGTGCTTCAGCGGGCGCTATATCTTGAGTCCGGCCATAGTACTCTAGCTGCTGGCAATGCTGGCTAACCGTCGTTAGGCCTAGGGCGGCACTGCTAGATTTGAGCGTGTGGGCGACCGTTGCAAGCGTTGCACAATCCCTCTGCTGGTGGGCTGCCAGGAGCTGCTGTAGCAGGTCAGGACTTTCTTGGCTATATAGGTCGGCCAGAGGGCTCAGCCAGTCCTGGGTGAGTCCTCCGAGGGGCGCGGCTGTGGCCTCCAATAATTGGCGGTCAATCCAGCTGGGGGACGCAGCGACTGGCGTTGGTGCATGGGACGATGGCTCAGGTGCTGTAGCCATGCATTGTTCGATCGCTTCCATCAACTCATGATTGCGGACGGGCTTGCTGATGTAGCCATCCATGCCAGCGGCCAAGCACTTTTCCCGGTCACCTTGCATGGCATTGGCGGTCATCGCAATAATTCGAGGACGTTCTGTTGCTGACCACTGTTGACGAATGGCTTGAGTGGCTTGTAAGCCATCCATTTCCGGCATCTGCACATCCATCAAAATCAGATCGTAGGGCTGACGTTTGAGGGCTTCTAACACTTCATGGCCATTGCCCACCAAATCGGCGCGATAGCCCAATTTTTTGAGCCACTGTTTCGCCAGCTGTTGGTTGACCAAGTTGTCCTCGGCCACCAAGATTTTTAGGGGGAGTCGGTCGGCTAAGGTGGTGTCTAATCGGGGGGGGGCTGCGGCGGGCTGCTGGAAGCAGTCCTGGAGTGTTTTGTTGAGCTTGTCGGCCTGAACGGGGAAGGGGACCCAAATCGCTAGGCTGAGCGGTACAGGCTGCTCCGAGAGCATCAGAATGGGGCACTTCTCACCACGAGACCGCAAGGCTTGTACTAGGTTCTCGCCGTCCATGCCAGGCATCTGCCGATGAACAATCATGGCGTCAAAGGGATCCTCGTGGGCAACCATGCCCAGGGCTTCATAGCTGGACTGGGCGACGAAGGGCGTGAGTTGATGGGCCTGTAATGCTGTGGTAATTTCGGTCTGCTGGTGGGCTTCCGATGCTACGAGCAGGATACGTTTATCGGCTAGTGTTGAGGTCTGTTCAGCGGCCTGGACTCTAAGAGTGAAATAAAAGCACGATCCTTCTCCTGCTTCGCTCTCGACCCAAATCTTTCCGCCCATGACTTCGCAAAGTCGTTGGCTAATGACGAGACCTAATCCGGTACCGCCATACTGCCGAGAGATTGAAGAATCCACTTGGCTAAAGGGCTGGAATAACCGTTTGAATTTATCGGGTGGAATGCCAATGCCGGTATCTTTGACGGCAAACTGAAGCAAATAATTGTTAGCAGATGAAGGGTCCGTTGTTGGGGAGGTGACAGGTTCGGCATTGCCGGAAACAGTAATGCTAACGCCACCCTGATGGGTGAATTTGATAGCATTACCCACCAAATTTACCAAGACCTGCCGGAGACGCGTGACGTCACCAATAATATCTTGGGCGACATTGGGCGCTATGGTGTAACTCAGCTGTAGCGATTTCTCGTCGGCTTTTGTGGTGAGTAGGTCGAGCACTTCTTCAACACAATCTTTGACCTGGAAGGGAGATTCTTCTAGTTCGAGGTTGCCCGACTCAATTTTTGAGAAATCCAAAATGTTATTGATCAAGGCTAATAGGTTATCTCCACAATTGAGAACATTGGTGGCATGTTGGTGCTGTTCGGGGGTCAATTCGGTATCTAAAAGCAATCCGGCCATGCCGATGATGCCGTTCATCGGTGTGCGAATTTCGTGGCTCATCATAGCCAGGAAGTCACTTTTGCTGCGGGCGGCCTCTAGGGCCTTATCACGGGCGAGTTCTAGCGCTTGGGCAATGCGCTGACGTTCGGCGAGTTCGGCTTGGGTTTGGGTATACAGTTCGGCCTGTTGGACTGCGATCGCAACTTGGATAGCCAATTTCTGTAGCAGATCAATTTCTAGGGACTGCCATGCTCGCGGCGCCTGACACTGGTGGACCATCAGTAGTCCCCAAAGGCTGTCCCCCTGCAAAATAGGCACCACCAAATTGGACCGAATTTGGAACTGTGTCAAAAAATCGATGTGGCACTGTTTGTAGTCAGCGTTGTGGATATCGGACACCACCCGAACCATTCCCCGCTGAAATAGCTCAGCGTAAGACTCCCCAAAGCACGGATCTTGAAGCGTTTGATCGAGCACTGAAGTCCAGCGTTGCCCAACGGATTCTGCAGGCACATGGCCACTCCAGTCTGAATTAAATCGATAAATCAGGGTTCGATCAGCCTGTAAAAAGTCTCGAACTCCATCCACTGTGGTTTGCAGACAGGCTTGCAAGTCCAGGGATTCGCGTATGCGGAGAGAAATATTGTGGATTAACCGTTCCTTGTCGACCTGTAGCTGTAAGGTGGCCTCGGCCTGTTTTCGCTTAGTGAGGTCGCGCACTAGCCCCTGGACAATCTGCTGACCGTTAATTTCGAATAGACTGGCTGACACTTCTGCGGGAAACGTATTCCCATTTTTACTGACAAAGATGCTCTCGAAAGAAACCTCTCCCGCCGACATGACGGTATGTAACGCTGCCTTGCACTGTCCCAGGACGCTGGGGGGATGAAGTTGGGCAACGTTTAGGTCATTCCATTCAGATTGACCGTACCCTAACATTTCAATGGCTTAGCGGTTCAACTTGAGAATCAGACACGACAAATCGTGGAAATAATGCCATCCA
>JBCBOC010000381.1:0-4733 GCA_039821475.1 Cyanobacteria bacterium J06632_22
AAAATCTGCGGAATCGTCTGCCGATGCATGTGCGACATACGTTTACTGAGGAGCAGCTAACCGCAGTACGCGAGACTTACAGCAGTTTCTCGCGTATCCAGACCCCGTTGGTCGATCAGCGAATAACGGTGCCGTTCCCTGGCGGTCGGCTGTATGCCGTAATGATGGTGGGCAAAGATCGTCGCACTAAGGTGCGGATGTCCGCAGATCGAACGACGATCAAACGGGCTGTCAAAGCGCGGCTGATTATGGCGTTGTGCGTGACCTTGGGCTGCAGCGGCATGATGGGATTGGTGAAGCTGCGTCACGTGTACTCGACGCGTGACTATCGCAGCGGTCTCCAAACTCAGGGGGCGTCTGTCCATCCCACTACTGTTCCGTTTAAACATGACCAGGCGGCTTGCGAAACCAGTGGTCGTGAATGGCACGATGGAGAATGCGTGGATCACCAGCACGATCCGACGTTCTAACGGAGTGAGTGATGCGTGGGAGGGAATAGACCGTCCCCTTTAGCAATTTCACTCAGCTCATAACTCCATCTCCCGTGAAAACTGCTGACCCAGTGCGGCGGGGGATAAGTGCTTTTCATAAGTGCTTTTCAGCATATTTTTTTTCCGTTGTTCAACATAGAACCCGGCCGATATCAGCCGGGCCCTTTGAGATGACAAAGCCATTTCCTGGATAGCGAATGTCATCATTGAAAACTGATCTCAGCGAACGTGAGCGGAACCGTTTTATCACAGAGCGCTTGCCAGCTCATTTACGGTCGAGCTTTACCGATGAACAGCTTTCGGCACTGCGGCAGGCTTTTACGCTGATTGGTCGTAGTCCCCATCGCATTGACTGTCGTATGTCTATTCCTTTTCCCATACGATCGTTCTATTTTGTCCTGCTGGCAGGGCCAGAACGGCGATCGAAGGAAAGGGTGGCGGCAGCGCAACGGGCCTTTCTCATCCGGGCGATGGTGCTGTTGAGTATGGCCGTTGGGAGTGGGCTTGTGTTCGCGCTGTCGGGGCTATCGGGTGCGGGGAACAGCCAAGTTCGCCGTGTCTGGCACGCCGGTCAACAGAGTCATCCTACGGTGGTGCCCTTCAAATACACCAAAGATGAATGTGAGACCAGCGGGCGTGAATGGCGGGAGGGTGAATGTGTGGATTATGAGCATAGTCCTGATTTTTGATGCCAGGATTTTCCTCTAAATCGCATCCAAGTTGAAATCGGTCGCGTTGTCCGTCGGAAAAACTCCAGTTCTGAACATGGCCACGGGTTAGCCCCTCGACGAACGCAATAGAATAGTCAAGGATGCTCGAGTAAGGATGCTCGAGCATTCTGGCGAGATGGCCCTGCGGGACCGGCATGCGTATTTTGTTGGTGGATGACGAATTTGAACTCACAGAGCCGCTGAGTCGAGTGCTGCAGCGGGAGGGCTATACCGTCGACATTGCCCACGATGGAGAGACGGGCTACCAAATGGCGGTGGCGGCGACCTTTGACCTGCTGATTCTGGACTGGATGATGCCGGGACTGAGCGGGTTAGAAATGTGTCAGCGGTTGCGATCGCACCACATCACTACACCGGTTCTATTTCTGACCGCCAAAGATACCCTCGATGATCGTGTCGAAGGGCTAGACGCCGGCGCAGATGACTACCTGGTCAAGCCCTTTGAGCTGCGTGAGTTGCTGGCCCGGGTGCGGGCGTTACTGCGCCGACCACCGGTTTCAGAGACGTTGGCGACGACGCGCCTGACCCACGCCGATCTGACGCTAGATCTCGAAACCCAAACGGCGCGCCGTCAGGACCGGGCGATTGATCTGTCGGAGAAAGAAACCCAGCTGCTGCATTATTTGATGGCCAACCCAGATCAGCTGCTCACCCATGATCAAATCTACGATGCCGTCTGGGGAAAAGACGCCCAACCCAGCAGTAATGCGCTGGCCGCCCAAATGCGATTGCTCCGACGCAAGGTGGAACAGGCCAATGAGGCCACGCTCATCCATACGGTGTACGGTAAGGGCTACCGCTTTGGTGCGTTGACTTAGGGACGACCTTCCCACTGGGATTGGCACTTCCCACTGGGATTGGCACTTTACACTGGGGCTCGGCATCTCCCCAAAGGCATGATGGGCGGTCTACCATAGAGAAACGCCAACTCAGGCAAACGGGCCATGGACTTTCCGGTATTGCATTTTTCTCCACGTCAGCCCCAGGCGATGACGTCTGGCCTGGGACCGTCTCAGTGGCTGGGGCGAGCCAGTGCTGTGTTCGCTCTGGGGCTGATGGTCGGCTGCACGCCCGCTGGATTGCTAGAACGGCAAATTGAAAGTCAGCTGCCCCGCTACATTGGCCCAGCGGATCGGTATGACGTGGATATTGAAGGTTTGCGGGTTCGTGCTAACGAGGCGGAGCAGCTGACGATGGTGGGGGAGCGGGTGCGACCGGAGGGATCGCCGGTGATTGAGCAACTCCGGTTGGAACTCTCGGGCATTCAGTTTGACCGCGATGCAGGACAGCTGACCCAAGTGCTGGCAGCTGGGGCTACGGCCCGCGTCACGGCGGCGGATCTGGCAGAGTTTGTGGCCCAGGAGCCGAATATTCGCAGCGCTGCGATCGCACTGGAGGCCCCCAATCGTCTCACCCTCGAAGTTGCCCCTGAACTCGGCAGCTTCCCCATTCCCGAGGGCATTACCCTAGCCGTGACGGGGGAGTTGACGGGAAGCGGCAGCCAAGTGCTGGTCAATGTCACCAATGTTCGGGCTGCCGGATTCAACGTTAGCGGCATGGCCGCCCAGCAGCTCAACCAAATTTTGAACCCCTTGGTAGACCTATCAGGGTTGCCCGTTGCGCTGACCGTGAAGTCGGTCGCTGTTGACGGAGACACCGTTTTGCTAGAGGTGTCCGGTGATCCGGCGAGCTTTAGCCAGATTGGCCGATAGTACAGTGGCGAGCTGTAGACCGCTTTGCTAAAGGGGCTATCTCCCTAACGGCGCTCTGCTTTCGGCAGAGCAAAATGATAGATTGAAACGAGATATTTACTACAACAAGCAACTTTAAGGAGGTAGTCCGGGTGGCTGACGCGTCTGTGTTTGATGCGCTGGTGATAGGTGCTGGCCCCGCTGGGCTGATGATGGCATCCGCGCTGACGCAGGCCGGGTTGAGGGTGGGCGGGCTGGCACCACAGCTGCCGACCGACCCCTGGCCCAACACCTACGGCGTTTGGGTCGATGAGCTAGAGGCCCTGGGGCTGACGGCGGTGTTAGGCCACCGTTGGTCCGATGTGGTGTCGTATTTTGGCCCAGAGGCGATGCCACTGCCGCGCACCTATGGCCTGTTCGATAAGGACAAGCTGCAGCAGCATCTTCTAGAAAAGGGAGAGGGCACGGTGTGGGTTCGGGGCTATGGGCGGGCGGTGACCCACACCCAGCACACCGCCCAACTGACGACGGATACTGGAGAGACGCTCACGGCTCGTATTATCGTCGACACCACGGGGCACAAACCCGTTTTGGTGAAGCGCCAGCGCGACACGCCCATTGCTTACCAGTCGGCCTATGGCATTGTGGGCAAGTTCTCCAAGCCGCCGACTCATCCCAACCAATTTGTACTGATGGACTACCGGGCCGACCACCTCACCCCTGAGGAGCGCCGGGAACCGCCAACCTTTGTTTACACCATGGACTTTGGTGAGGATGTCTATTTTGTCGAAGAGACGTCCCTCGCCTACGAACCGGCAATTTCCTTTGGCACACTCAAGCAGCGTCTAGAGAAACGGCTGGCGTACCACGGCATTCACGTGACCAAGGTGCATCATGTCGAGAAGTGCCTGTTTCCGATGAACTCGCCGTTGCCGGTGCTAACGCAGCCGGTGGTGGGCTTTGGGGGCTCGGCTAGCATGGTGCATCCGGCGTCCGGGTACATGCTGGGGGCGATGCTGCGGCGATTACCGGATGTGGCGGGTGCGATCGCAACTACCCTCCACGACAGCACCGCCTCGCCCCACACCATTGCGCGCGCCGCCTGGCGGGCCCTGTGGCCCAGCGAACGACTGCGCAAGCACTACATTTACCTGTTTGGCCAAGAGACCCTGATGCGGTTTGATCAGGCGCGCATTTGTCAGTTTTTCGACACCTTCTTTAAGCTGCCGAAAGATAAGTGGTCTGGTTTCCTCGCCGATAGCCTGACCACCCCGGAGCTGATTGGTTCGATGGTGCAGATGTTTGGCATCGCTCCGAATCCGGTACGGGGCGGGCTCATGGGCTCTGTCTTTACCGATGGCATGCTACTGGTGGATGCCATGCGAGCCTGAATCTGCATACCGCAAAATGGCACGGTGTGTTGTGCCGCTACGCTATCACCGACATCCCCATCAATAATTTAGACTGGTGTGTATGTCCACTGTGCCTAGGACCGCTTTGTTAAGGGATCCCTGAGTGCTCAGTAGCTTGCTGTTGTCCTGACCTTCCCTGTGACGACGGCTGTACACATCGTTTCATGGGTTTGGCCCCTATGCCCTCTTTCCAACCGGATATTATTTTCCTCGTTCTCGACACCCAGCGGGCCGATCGGCTCTCCTGCTATGGGTACGAGCAGGAAACGAGTCCGAATATTGATGCGATCGCAGCAGAGGGCACCCGCTTTAAGCACGCCATTGCCCCAGCCCAGTGGACCATCCCCTCCCACGCCTCCATGTTTACCGGGCTGTACCCGTCCCAGCACCACTGATGCTGGGACGGGT
>JBCBOC010000724.1:0-2483 GCA_039821475.1 Cyanobacteria bacterium J06632_22
ATCCTTAATCTTAATATCGATTTTGGGACCGTAGAAGGCTCCGCCCCCGTCATCCACCACGTAGCCCCATTCTTTAAGTTCCAACGCTTTTTTCAATGCCGAGGTGGCCAGTTCCCAAATGTCATCGCTGCCCACAGACTTGGCCGGACGGGTGGAAAGATTCACCTCATAGTCTGTAAAGCCAAAGTCCGACAGAATCTGTTCTGTTAGGTTGAGTACCCCTAAAATCTCTTCTGTGACCTGATCGGGTAAGCAGAAAATGTGCGCATCATCCTGGGTAAACCCGCGCACGCGCATCAGCCCATGCAACGCCCCGGAGCGCTCATAGCGGTATACCGTACCCAGTTCGGCCCAACGAATCGGTAACTCTCGGTAAGAATGGAGCTGATGCTGATAGGTCAACACATGAAAGGGACAGTTCATGGGTTTGAGCTGATACTGTTGCGCTTCCACAGTCATCTGATCAAACATGCTCTCTCGGTAAAAATCGAGGTGCCCGGAGGTTTTCCAGAGGTCTTGATTGGCAATGTGGGGCGTGTAGAGCAGCTCATAGCCGCCTTGCAGGTGGGCCTGACGCCAGTAGTCTTCGATCATCAGGCGCATGCGGGCTCCCTTGGGATGCCAAAAGACTAGGCCGCCGCCAGCCGCTTCCTGAATGCTAAACAGATTCAAGGTCTGCCCCAGTTTGCGGTGATCGCGGCGCTTGGCTTCTTCTTTCTGCTTCAGATAGGCCTTTAACTGTTCTGGCGTTTCCCACGCGGTGCCGTAAATGCGCTGGAGCTGCGGTTGAGTTTCGTCACCTCGCCAATAGGCCCCAGCCACACTCTCTAAGGCAAAGGCTTTAGGGTGCAGTTCGCCGGTGCGGCTCAGGTGAGGACCTGCACACAAGTCCCACCAACAAAGCGTTGCGGGACTAGGCGCGTTGACTGGGGGCGGATTGAAAAGAGATGGCTCTACCGAGACAGGTAGCGAGTCGGGACAGCCGATATAGTAGCGGGTAATCGGCTCATCAGCGGGGATGCTGTCGAGGATTTCCAGTTTATAGGGTTCGTTGAGTTGCTCAATCTCTGAGCGAATGTCATCGCGGTTCACGATTTCGCGAATGATCGGCAGATTTTTCTTAATAATGCGCCGCATTTCGGTTGTGATGCGCTTGAGATCCTCAGGGGTAAAGGGCTCAGCTCGGTCAAAGTCATAGTAAAAGCCCGTATCTGTGTAGGGGCCAATGGTGACCTTCGTCTCTGGGAACAGGGTTTGCACCGCCATCGCGAGGACATGGGCACAGGTATGGCGAAGCCGCGCCAGATGCGCTACATCACTGGCTGATGGACTGGCTACGGACTGCGGAGGGGAGACTTGGCTGACCATGAAAAGTCGAGACTATAATGATAATCGTTCTCAGGCTATCACAGCGCTCAGGCATACGTGTTTTGTAGGGGCAAATCTTAAGGCCATATCTATTGCATGCGTAGCCAACGGCAAGGGGCAACGAGGAAGTTGGGACTGAATCCACCGTCACTCAGGTGTTCCACAGACTGAGTGACGGTGGATTCAGCACTCAAACGTTAAGTCGCTATAACGGTTCTAATTTTGGTTACAAAAATGATTATTATTTCTATTGCAACTTAGCGGACTTGAACCGGACCCATGGACGCACCAATAAAGGACGTGTCAGTCAAACCTCAGCACCGCCCGGTTGCTGCTTCATTAACAATGAATTCTTCAGCAGCAGCGCCGCCTGCGCGCCTGGGTGGGCAAGTAAATTATTACAGCTGGCGCACTTCCGAAAAAACCGCCACCGTCGTTTACGAAACGCTGGGAACAGGGCCAACAGTTTTGCTGTTGCCTGCATTTAGCACGGTTTCGACCCGAGTAGAGCTAACCCGGATTGCTCAGGTTCTCTCTACCCAGTTTCAGGTGGTGGCAATGGATTGGCTGGGGTTTGGGGACTCTGAACGACCGGCTTGGGTCTATGACCGCGCCCTCTATCAAGCCTTGCTCAAAGACTTTATGCAGGACTGCTGCCCCCACCCGGCGGGAATTTTGGCGGCTGGGCATGGGGCCGGGTATGCTCTGCATCAGGCCCAGGAAGCGCTAACCAGCGACACGCGTTTGCTGCTGGTAGCCCCCACCTGGAAAGGTCCTCTGCAGGCAATGGGCGCGCCGGACTGGTTCGCAGCTAGTATTAGAAGTCTGATCCGCCTACCCGCTATCGGCCCCATTCTCTACGGGTTGAACACGCGGCCTGCCTTTCTCAAGTGGATGTATCAGCGCCACGTATTTGTAGATGACACACGACTGACGCCAGCGTTTATGGCCCAGCGACATCGTCTGACGCAGCAAAAGGGCGCTCGGTTTGCGCCAGGGGCCTTTGTGACAGCGGGCCTGGACCCGATGACTAACCGAGAAGAATGGCTGCGGGTGTCTACGGCTGCGACAGATAAACGTATCCAGACCCATGTGATTGTGGCAGACCAGGCACC
>JBCBOC010000677.1:0-2773 GCA_039821475.1 Cyanobacteria bacterium J06632_22
ACAAACCCCAATCAAGGGCCTTTGTGGCGACGGCTATATATGCCAGAAAATTGCCGCTAGTGGTCTGTCAACACTAAGCATTAGTGTCGACGATGACCGTGAAATAGTGAATGTGAAATAGTGAATATAGAGCGGTAGTGAAATCGTCGAACGTCTTTATGTCAAAGGGGCTTAAGGCCAAACGCTACTTCACGATTCACCCCTCACTATTTCACTGGCATGACCCAAATCTTTAGCTTTGACGCTGCACTAAACCGCGTCCAGCTTGAAACCTGTAGCCACAAATCGCGTATAGCCTGAAATCTATAACGTTTCCCTAGGGAAAACTCCAGTTCTGGACGTGGCAGAAGTTTAGTCACCTAAGGGATTTGCCAGATCCGGTCATGATAGTCCGCAGGCTTAGCGTAAGGGTCTGGGGCCGGATGATGATGATCGTGATGGTGGCCGTGCTCGTGCCCGTGCTCGTGCCCGTGGTGATGATGCCCGTGTCCCTGGCCGGATTCAGCGGCGAGGCGGAATTTGCACATTTCGCAGTTCATGGCCACCTGACCCAGTTGGGTTTCTAACTCGCGCTGGCGTAGCACGGTGAACAGCTGTGGGTGCAGGCCCATTTCGGGTAGGCAATCTACTTGGATGTGGGGGAATTGGGCCTGCTGGTCTGCTGCGATCGCACCCACCTTTTTCATGAGCACGCCAGTAAACATAAAGTAGGGCAGCACAATCACCCGCCGGGGCTGGTACAGCCGGGCGCGCCGGAAGCCCTCTTCGAGGCGGGGGTGGGTAATGCCAATAAAGCAGGTTTCTACGGTGTGGTAACCGCTGCCCTCCCACAGGATGCGAGCCATCTTAAAGACATCGCCGTTGGCGTCTGGGTCACTGGCTCCTCGACCGACAAATAGCAGCACTGTCTCAGCACGGGGAATGCCCAGGGGGTTGTATTCGGGCCGGTCCAACAGGTCTAACCGCGACCGCCACAGATCCAAAATGGCTGGCGTAATGCCAAAGTGCCGCCCGTAATGGAAGGTCACCTGGGGGTGGCGTAGGCGGGCGCGGTCTAGTTCACCGGTGACATCAAACTTGTTGTGACGAGCAGCGAACAGCAAAATCGGCAGCACCGACAAATCGGTATAGCCCTGCTCGACACACTGGTCCACGCCATCCTGAATGCTGGGCGTCGTCAGCTCTAGGAAACAGGGCAGCACTGGCCGAGAAAGATCCAGCGACTGATAGGCCTGGGCAAAGTCCATCAGGTTTTGGCGGCCCTGGTCGTCGCGGCTGCCGTGGCCGACCATTAGCAGGGGGCGGGGCAGCGGTAGGGGGGGAATATCTAAAACCAAGCGGTCTTCAACGAAGGCAAAGGTGTCTTGGGTCTCGATGGTGTGGGGCGTGTGGGTGTGGGCAATTTTAGGCTGAGCGATAGAAATCATGGGGGCTACTCCATCCCGTGCTACGCGAGAGTAAGAGTGAAACAGCGGGGTGGCATTCTGGCTCCGGTCAAAGGGGCCTTTGACCGTTACAGTTGCGGCACAGCGCCGGACTTATAGCTTGCGTTCACCTCTGGAACGGCGGCTATGCACCGGACTTTCCCACGGTCGCTGATATTCACGTTTGTATTTGCCGTGGCCCAGTGATTTTAGCCTAGGGCTGACCCTTTAGAATGCGGGGGGTAGGCATACGGGAGTATGGATGTCTGAAACGGGGTTAGCGACCGAACCAAACCTCAGGGTCCGCATTCGTCAGGAGCTGGAGCAAGCTGAGACGGATTTGGGCGTGGGGGTCAATGTTGCGATCGCACTGCTGATTCTGCTCTCCGCAGCCATTTTCGTCCTACAGACCTATCCGCTGCCACCGGTCTGGGCTGATACGCTGCAGCTCTTAGATGGGCTGATTTTGGCGATCTTTACCCTGGAATATGGGGCGCGCCTGTGGGTGGCAGAGCAGCCCGTTAAATATTTCTTTAGTCTTTACGCCCTGGTCGATCTAATTGCGATCGCACCGGTCCTGTTCGGTCTATTCGACATCCGTTACCTGCGACTGGTGCGCTGGTTCCGCATTCTCAAGCTGGCTCGGTTCCTGGCGACCGATGCCTGGCTCGGCACTGAAGGGGTGATTATTGCCCGAATTATTTTTACGCTGTTTGCCATCGTCTTTATCTATTCCGGAGCTATCTACCAGGTAGAGCACCCTGCCGATCCCAGCGTTTTTACCACCTTTCTGGACGCGGTGTATTTTGCCGTCGTCACCATGACCACTGTGGGCTATGGCGACGTTACCCCCGTCTCCGAAACCGGGCGCACCCTCACCGTGCTAATGATCTTGACCGGCATCGCCCTTATTCCCACCCAGATCGGCAGCCTGTTTCAAAGTATTAACCGCATCCAAGACAAAGTCCGCGTCACCTGCACTAACTGCGGGCTGGACAACCATGAAGTGGATGCGCGGTATTGTCGGCGGTGTGGGGAGGCGTTGCCGGAGGGTGAGGGGTGAGGGTGCTGCGCCGTCACCGCCTTTCTCATTTCGCCACTATCAACAGCTTGGTCAACGTCCGCGGCCCCACCACCCCGTCTGCCAGTAGGCCATAGCGCCGCTGGAAGGAGCGGACGGCGTTGTCGGTGCCGGGACCAAAGATACCGTTGGGGAGGACCGCTAGGCCGAGACTTGCGATCGCAGTTTGAATGCGTTCCACGTCCGTGCCTTCAAAATGGGGCTTTTTCAAGTACAGCACGCGGGCTGCCAGAATCTGCCGAGTTTTCGGCCCAACAATACCATCAAT
>JBCBOC010000205.1:0-6543 GCA_039821475.1 Cyanobacteria bacterium J06632_22
ATACAACAAGAGACAGTATACAGTCGAAAATTAGTGATCGGGATCACTGTTAAAGGCTCATTAGAAATCAGCGTGGAGGGGTAAAACCCCTTGCAATAGGCATAAATGCCCTACCAGCAACGATTGTTACGATTGCGTCCATGCTAAGTTTGAAATTCCGATAAAGAAATTCAATCACCCAAGCGACCCGACACAGTTGACATTCGCAGGCAGAGCAGTCTCCAAAAAAGACTCAAAAGACCCTAAAAACAGTCATTTTTAGAGTTAACAGCCGATTTAGCCGAACTCTCAATGCTTTCAATTGAGCAACTCCAGGGTCGTCCTAGGGTCGCGTTGCTGTTCTAGCCCATAGGCCCATCCCACCGTGACTAAAGACGTCATTAGACGCAATTTAGTGGCACATTTGGCCGAATTAGTTCGAGAACGCGACCCATTTTTGGCTACTCAGGGACATTTCTATGTTCAGCAGTACCTCTGCGAACAGCTGGGTCAGTGGACTCCTGTAGTGCCCCAGGTATTTCTCCACAGAGGACAGACCTACACCAACTGGTGTATTCACTTACCAGGCCAGGCTGGCCATGACCTCGCGCCCCTTCTGGTGGGGGCTCACTACGACACCGTACCCGGCACCCTTGGCGCCGATGACAACGCCACAGGACTGGCTGTCCTGCTAGAGCTCGCTCGCCTATGGCACCAGGCGCCAGGTCATAGACCTCTATGGCTGATCGCTTTTGATCTGGAAGAATATGGATTGATTGGCAGCCAAGCCTATGTGCAAGAGCTGCTCAGGCAACATCAGCCCCTTCATCTCATGTTGAGCTTAGAAATGCTGGGCTACTGTGACCCGACCCCTGGCTCGCAACAGTATCCAGCGGGGCTAGGGCGCATCTATCCCACCACGGGAGACTTTCTAGCTCTAATTGGCAATTGGCAACGTATTCCTACCCTGATCAAGCTCAAGGCTGCCCTGCAATCAACGGGGACTGCCTGTGAATGGTTACCGATGGTCGCGGCTGGTAAACCTCTACCGGCAGTGCGTCGCAGCGATCACGCGCCCTTTTGGGATGCGGGCTACGACGCCGTTCTGATGACCGATACAGCTGACCTCCGCAACCCTCATTACCATGGCCCCGGAGATACCCTCGCGACCCTTGACCTAGACTTTCTGACAGGAATTTGCGCCGGACTCTATGCCGGTCTACAGCAGCTTTAGAGATAGGGTCGACACCCCTCCCCCAGTTGAGCCCAGCTTCCTTCCTGCGAGGCTCATATAGCGCTGGCCACTGTGCTGAAGACATCTCTGGTGCTCAGACTGGAGCCCAGTGGCACGCCGTCGCGCGCAAAGCTTTGTGGCCAGGAAATGAGCTGTGAGACATAATTTGAGAAATCAGCTTTAAGCTGGCGCAGAATAGGTAACCCCGTTCGCCTCCGCCACGAAACACCAGAGCATTTGCCCCGGCAACGCTGGGTTCTGGCCCCCGACAACGCGGTAGCCATACTCAGCGTCGTTGCCGCGAAGGTTCTGGACTGCACTGATGCCCCCGAAATTGACCGCGTCACTGATTCGAAAACTATTCCTGACCGCTTCCACAGGCACGGTCTTGTGCCTAGCCATTGGGACCTCGGCTTGGCTGACGCGCCTGGTTAATGCAGCAGGGCGGGAAGTCTCCAATCCCCTCCATCCTGCACCACATGCAGCAGAGCCAGCATCAACGTCCACTCAGTTTTTAGTCGTGGCCGGGGGAGGCGCCCCCAGCTACAACGAAATTGCCCTCGAGAAAAACGTATTGTATTTTCGACGGACACTGTCGGTCTTGGGACTTGCCGAGGCCATCACTGATGTCTTCTTTGCCAATGGCAACGATGGCCAATCCACCGTCCGCTACCTCAACCCCTTGGGAATGGAGCGATTCAGACCGCCACAAATTGCTGATTTGCAAGGTGCCGCGACCTACCAAAACGTCAGTCAGTGGTTGGACCAAGCTGCTGACACTCCGCCCTGCAATCGTTTTTTCTACTTCACTGGCCACGGCTTGTACAACGCCAGAGACCCTGACAACAATGCCTTGATTCTTTGGAACGAAGACCTGATGGAGGTACAGGATTTGGCCACTCGCCTCGATGCCTTGCCAACCACCGCGTCTCCCGACTCGACCTCGAACCCACATTTCGTCACCATGATGGCGCAGTGCTTTGCAGGCTCGTTTGCCAACCTCATCTACGAAGGGGGTGATCCGAGCCAGCCCGTCGCCTTGCAAAGTCGCTGTGGCTTTTTTGCGACGGTGGCCAGTCGCCCCTCCGTTGGCTGTACCCCTGCTGTCAATGAAGCCGACTACCGCGACTATAGCTCTAGCTTCTTTGCCGGGCTCAGCGGTGTTGACCGAGTGGGTACGCCGGTTGCATCCGCTGATTACAACAAGGACGGCCAGATTTCCTATAGCGAAGCCCACGCCTTCGCCAAGGTGGATGAAGAAACGCCCGATTGGCCCATCTCTACCCTCGAAGCTTGGCTACAGCGGCAGGCCACCCAGGAAGATGCGAATCGTATTCTTTCCACCCCGATAGCCCAATGGATTACCGTGGCTGAGCCCCAGCGTCAGTACGTCATCGAGTCTTTAGCAGAGCAACTGGCCTATGACCTGAATCGCACCTACAAGGAACAGGACAGAGCGCGTCGCGAAAGCGAAGTAGAAGAGGCTTATCGCGTCAGACTGGAAATGGAACTGATGAACGTTGGGATGAGACAGCAAACCCAATTGAACGGGAGCGCAGAACAGCTGCGCATCCTCCATCAGTTGGAGAACTGCGAAGCCAGTCTCCCCAATTAGATATATAGCCTTTGCCATTTACGTTAAGACACCGAGCACAGTGATCTCGCTTGGCATAGAACGAAATGGTCACAAAAAATAGAAGGGCAGCCTTGCCCCAACGGACCTGGCGGCTGCGATACGCGAAGAGAAACACAACAATGAGAACATAGCACCCAAAGCAGCCACGACGGTCAGCGGCAGCTTAGTGACAGCGCTAAAGCGTTTCCAAAAACTCAAGTAGATCAGCCATTTCCTTGGGCTCGGGCTGAAACTGAGGCATCGGCGGCGTTTTACCGCTAATCACCTGGTCGATCAAACCAATGCGGGACTTACGCGCCGAAACACTGTGTAGGTCAGGTCCCACCTCTCCAGAAGCCTCCAGACCATGGCAGGTGGCACAGTTTAACCGAAAGATTTCTTCGCCACGAACACTATCGCCCTCCAGGGAGAGCACGGAGCGGACGTAGGGATCTGACATCTGTCGCTGGTGGATGCCCAAAAAGACCAAGGCCATAACTAGCAAGAGGCCCAGCACAGCTAAAACAATATTACGCAGAGGAGCGGCCATCGTGCCGTCGGTACTGTCTGTGGAGGAGTTGATAGTATCGTGGGTCACAGACATCGCTTAATACTTCGTCATAGTAAAAGCTTAATCGGTTTTCATCGGCTGAGGCAAGGTTCTTAAGGCGAATATAAGATGCCTGTTGAATTGCTCTGCACCCCGCTGACGGATTAAGATTAAGCAGAGAGTAATAAAAGGTCACTGTGGCCTGTAGGAGAAAGCATGGTAGAGCCTTTGTTGTCTGGCATTGTCCTGGGTTTGATTCCGGTTACGCTAGCGGGGCTATTTGTCGCCGCTTACATGCAGTATCGCCGTGGTGATCAGCTCGGGTCGTAAGCCGTTGGTCACCCTCGAAGCAAAGCCTATCGCTGATTCTGCATGACACCTTCGGCATGATGTCCTACTGGTCAGTCGGGGTGTCATAGTCTAAAAGCTCAAACGGCTGCAGCTTGGCGCCAAGCTGCAGCCGTTTGAGCTTTTAGACTGTCTCCATTGACCTATTTTGACGCCTAAAATAGCACCCACCACTTTGCTCAAAACATTTCGAGCGCTCAAGCGCTTGGGATAGGGCCAAGTCCTGCCACGCACAACCCTTCAGGCAAGTTGCGGCAACGGCTTACAGCATCAACACCCACAGCGAAGACCATACTTTAAAGGCTATATCTTACCGCCATCATTCCAGCGCCAACAGCGCCGCCCCAAAGGCTGCGTCTGCATTAGGGCTAATACCCACGTCTATCCCGAGAGCCCGTCTGCGCAGGTCGGCCCAAGCTACATTGGCAGCTCCACCCCCAGCCGTGTAGACATAGTCGAGGGGGGTACTCCCCAAAGCCATCAATTTCTGGTAACCGAGGGCTTCGATGCGCGCCATGCCTTCCAGCAATCCCTGCAGGAACAGTAGGCGGTTTTCTGGTATTGGGGTCAGTCGTGGTAAATAGGCAGGGTCGTTGACCGGAAACCGCTCGCCAGGCCGAAGCAAGGGGTAGTACTCTAGCCCCGTTGACTGGGCTGGATCGATTTGGGCACTGAGAGACACCAGTTCTACATCAGAAAAGTAATGCCTGAGGACGGCTCCACCAGTATTTGAGGCCCCGCCGGCCAGCCACAGATCACCCAGCCGATGACTATAAATCCCGGCATTGACATCCTCAACCGGATGAGTGCTCAGTAACTTCAGCACCAGCGTCGACCCAAGGGAGGTCACAGCCTCACCGGGCAGCCGCGCCCCACTGGCCAAAAAAGCAGCAATGCTATCTGTGGTTCCGGCTTTGACCTGACAAGTCGCCGGCAACCCAAACTGTGCGGCAATTTCGGGACGGAGCGACTTCACAGCTTGCCCTGGGGTCATGACCGCAGGGAACCAATCGACCACCGGCCATGCCCCTAACCCATCGGCATACTGCAATGCCTGCACGTCATATCCAAGCTTTAGGGCATTGTGATAGTCGCTAAGCCCAAGCTGACCGTGAAGCAACCATGCCACCCAGTCAGCCTGATGCATCAGGGTGTGGGCTCGCTCCAGGCTTGCGGGGTCTAAATTTTGCTGCCACCACAATGCCTTAGCTAAGCTGCTGGTCATGCTGCGCGCTGGACCCGGAACAGCCGACGGGAGGTCTACTGCAGTGACAGCCTGGTGATACAGCAGGGGAGCAACAACCGCTTCTCCAGTGCGATCGCACAACAAGACCGTACCCGAAGTTCCATCAACCGCAATCGCTTGGCAGCGTTGCCTGACCTGCACCGGCAAGTCTGCCAGCAAAGACCACAGCGTCTTACGCCAGCTCTCAGGCAGGGTAACGGCTGACGCATAGACCTGCTGCACCTGGGCAACAATCCCACGCGACTGATTAATTGCGATCGCACGAGCCCCAGAAGTGCCAAAGTCTATTCCTAAATAGACCCGCTCTCCTTGAGGGCCCGAATCCCGAGAACCTGAACCCCAGTCACACTGACTCAAGCGCTAGACGCTCACCTCGCTCAACACGCGAGTCATATAGTCGAAAGGCTCATCGACGAACGCCGTATCTTCAACGCCTTGTTCAGTCAGCTGCTGCTTCAAGATGTCTTTCATAATCTGGATACCGACGACGGTAGGGCCAATGGGCACGCTCAGAGAATTGTAGGTTTCTCGCAGACCATTGAGCACCCGCTCGGTCAATACATCGGTGTCACCAGCGACCAGAGCGTAGCTGCTATAGCGCAGATAGTAGTCCATATCTCGCAGGCAAGCCGCATACCGTCGGGTCGTGTAAGCGTTACCGCCAGGACGAATCAACTCAGGCACCTGCTCAAACAGAGTCTTACCCGCATCCTTCACAATACTGGCAGCATTAGCGCTAATCCAGGCTGCCGCCTTGACCCGATCATTACCGGTCGTGAAATAGGATTTGAGGGAGTCCAAAGCATCGCGGTCTAGGTAGCGACCGGTGGTGTCGTAGGTGCTAATTAGACTGGTCACCGTATCTCGCATGAAAATCCGTCTCCAGTGGTTGATATATTAAGGCTCCTGCCGCGTCCATAACCGCACTCACCACAGCCCCATAGCCGATAGGGGCAGGGCCGCTGAACAGAATGAGAGCGTATAACTCGGATTCGCCACGTTTGGAAGCACCGAGCAAATGTTAGACGTAGACGCTAAAAGCCGTTCTTCAAAAGAGTTTTGGTGATTCTTCAAACTCTGGTTCAGTCTATCACGGCCCGATTCTTCACCACCGCCTCGACCACGTTAGATGAGGCTCGGGGCGTTTTTTTTAACATTTTGCAATCTTTATGTCGATTCTTCTCGGTCTTGCCCGTGGGATCCACTAGCCAAAGCGTGATTGGCCGCTATCGACACATCACCGGAGGCCAACAGGCAGAAATCTGCACGACAAACGGCCCTGCGCAGGCGCGGACACGGTGTCTTACCCCAAACCACTGACACCAACCCTGCTGTCATCGCCAAGCAAGCAGCCAGAATCGTGCCTGCGGCGTATCATTCAGCACATCTTTTACCCTGAAAATATCTAAAACAGCAAGAATTATCAATGTTTTTAGGGTTTCAGCAAATCCTTCAAAACGGGCTCTTTCGGGGCATTTGAAAGGCACATGCCTCAAAAACCTGTATCAGCCGATACAATTTGCTGGAATGCCTATTCCTAGGATTTATCAGGCTGAATCTCGGCCTCTTGC
>JBCBOC010000219.1:0-6409 GCA_039821475.1 Cyanobacteria bacterium J06632_22
TCCCTGCTTGGGCTAGGGCCATACCCAGGTTAGCCGTGCAGGTGGTCTTGCCAACGCCACCTTTACCCGATGTGACAACAATAATGCGGTTCATAATTTCCTCGGCATCTACTCCCTGGCATCTATGGTTGATAGCGACAATCCGCAAAATTATGAACCGCATTATTGTTGTCACATCGGGTAAAGGTGGCGTTGGCAAGACCACCTGCACGGCTAACCTGGGTATGGCCCTAGCCCAAGCAGGGAAGCGCGTCGTTGTAATCGATGCTGACTTTGGCCTCCGCAACCTAGATTTGCTCTTGGGTCTGGAAAATCGCATTGTCTACACGGCGTTAGACGTCCTAGGTGGTGAATGTCGGCTGGATCAGGCGCTGGTCAAAGATAAGCGCCAGCCCAACTTGGCGCTGCTGCCCGCGGCGCAAAATCGCTCTAAGGAAGCGATTACGCCCCAGCAAATGAAAAAGCTGGTGCAGGCGTTGAGTAAGGCCTACAACTTTGTGCTAATCGATAGCCCAGCCGGCATTGAGATGGGCTTTCGCAATGCGATCGCAGCCGCCCGGGAGGCCATCATTGTCACCACCCCTGAAATTTCAGCCGTGCGTGATGCTGACCGGGTGATTGGTCTGCTAGAGGCGAATGACGTCAAGGCCATGCGGCTGATTATCAACCGGCTGAAGCCTGCCATGGTGGAGGCGGGGCAAATGATGTCTGTGAAGGATGTGCAGGATATTTTGGCGGTGCCATTACTGGGCGTGATTCCTGACGATGAGCAGGTGGTGGTCTCGACGAACAAAGGCGAACCGCTGATTCTTGAGGATAAGCTCTCCCAGGCGGGTGTCGCGTTTTCGAACGTCGCCCGGCGGCTGCAGGGGGAAAAAGTGCCGCTGATGGATCTCAGCGCACCGTCTAACGGCTTCTTTACTCGCCTAAAGCAATTATTTGCAGGATAGTTTGCGGGATAGAGGCGGTTAGCAGGGTATGGTTTTTGAGCGGGGTTTAGCGTGTGAGCGGGGTTTAGATTAGGAGCGATGATCAGCGAACTCATCGATAAACTATTTGGCAATCGGACCAGCAGCCGCGACACGGTGAAAAATCGGCTGAAGCTGGTGCTTGCCCATGACCGATCGGATCTGGACCCCCGCACGCTAGAGAAAATGCGTCAGGAGATTCTCAAGGTCGTTTCGCGATATGTCGAAATCGACGACGAGACGTTAGAGTTCTCCCTGGAGTCTGATCAGCGGGTTACGGCACTGATTGCCAACCTGCCCATTCGTCGCATTTACAAAGATCCCCTGGAGCCGGATGCGCCGGTCGAAGAACAGGGGGTACTCGATCTATCTGAACCCGACATTCCCGGTGCTGTGGTGCGGGAAGATTCGGCAACGGCAGATATTCCCCTGGAGTAGGCTGTTTATTGTGTTTTGAGGGGATGCTGGCGGCGATATTCGTAAAGTGCGATCGCACCAGCCACCGCCACATTTAACGACTCCACCTGCCCATACTGAGGAATCATCACCCGGTCCTCACAGTGTTTGAGCACGGCCTCTGGCACTCCGGTCAGCTCTCGCCCCAGCACCAATACCGTCCTACTATGGAATTGATAGTCCGTAAGCTGTTGTGTACCTGTAACGGACAGGGCGACCCGTCGGTAGTTAGTCTGTTGCGGTAGCCAGTCAGTTAGCCGTGCGGGATCGCATTCACTCATTTGTTGCCATCGCTGCCCAGATGCGGCAATCTTGCGAAACGCCCAGCTGTCGGCCAAGGTCAGGTTGGGCAGCACCAGCTCCTGCACCCCCATCACCTCACAGGTGCGGCACAGCCCGCCGAGATTCATTGGGTTCTGCACCAGGGACGCACAAACAATGATCACAACACTTAAGAAGAAAAGGGAATCTCAGGCATCAGTCAAGCTCTACGCGACGGGGTGTTCAGCTGATTGGACAGGCCATAGCCGTTAGCGCCCCCAGTAGCTCCTCGATTGGGGTTAGGTATCTATCTTTCAGGTCGATCAGAACATGTTTGTTTGGATCAAGCCTCAAAAATCGCCAAACCTGACCAGTGGTGACAACGCCGTAAATGGCCTCATCAGATGAGCCTTCCCGCTGATTTTGAATTTGAGCGGCCACCATTGCCGCAATGCACTGTGCTAGACCGCTGTTAATGTTCTCGTTCTTCGCCTCAAAGATAATGACCACGGGTGATTTAATCGACAGCTTGTCTGGATTTCGAGTCAGAATAAAATCGCAGAACCCAACCAGACCTTGCTCTGCGTCTACGTTGAAGTTCCGCCCAGAAAATAGGCTCAATTGCTCATTTTGTGTTGCTAATTTACTGAGAATCGGCGCAATGATGTACTCGGAACGGGCTTTTTCGGTGTCGATTGCAGCGGCTAGGGGCACAAACCGATGCAGTGCCTCTTTCAAAAAGGAGGTCGTTGAAATAGTGCTTGAGATGACAATATCTTGTGTTGTTTCCTGGACACAGACCCCAAGTGAAGACAGGCTTCCGATATCTGTAAAATCGCTGTAGGCCATCGTTAGTATCCTCCGCCCTGTTCCTCTGCATAAGCAGGAAAAGGGAAACTCCCCAAGTGGCCATGGCTAAGCGCCAACAGACCGCAGCCCTCACCTGACAACCACCTGAGTGTTGAAGGCAGGATATCAAAAACCTCTGTGGCTACAGAATCGTTGTCCATGCCTCTTCCACCAATAGTCTTTGCCCGGGCAAAGTAAGCATCGTAATCCACACTGTCTAGTAAATCTGATATCTGAGACAGTGCCGTATCTACTTCTTCTGGAAGAATCAGCATATTGCCCAGATATCCTGGTAGCTGTGTTGCTTTCTGCCAACCTAGCCCACCTATCAGCATTTGCGTAGGTGCAACTCGATGCGCCACAACCAGCTCCAATATTTCAAAGTGATTGTCGACGCAGTCCTCATGTTGAGGCTCGTCCCAAAGCTGGTTTAACAGAGCATTGATGTGATTGACAAAGAACAAGTCTACATTCTCATCTAAAAATAAAAAGGCATCTTCCACATAGGTGTAACAGTCAAAGTTTTCTGGGTTTTGACTAAAAAAGGGAAAGTCCTCCAGCTCTTTTCCCAAAAGATGTGCCTGTCTTTTGTGCCTGGATAAGTATTTCTCAAGTTGTTGCTGCTTTTCCTTCTTATGCAGATGCTTTGAAAATAACGATCGGGTCAGGGGGACGTCCTCAGGCTTTACTTGCATCAGACACCAGGCTGGCTCTGCACTCATTGCCTGTATGCCTCAAACTGCATCACAGCGAATCTCAACCAGGAAGCCGTCCGGATCGTAAAAATAGATGCCGCGTCCGGTGGGACGGCTGACCGGGCCATGGTCGATTTTTACCTGATTCTGCTCTAGCACAGCCACCGCCTGGTCAAACTGCTCGGGGGCAATATCAAAGGCAAGGTGATTCGCACGGGTGAACTGTTGAGTGGGATCTGGCGCGGGTGGGGTCAGGTTGGGTTCCCAAAACAGGTCAAGCACTGTGCCGTCAGGGGTGACGAAGTTTGCCACTTTACCCTCAGCCACTAGCTTTACCAGCGTGCTGGGCACTTCATCACCGGTTAGCTCATGCAGACCCAGCACCATGCCATAAAAGTGGCGAGAGGCGTCCATATCTTTCACGTTTAGGGCAATGTGGTGAACGCGGCGAAGCATGCCTTGAGTTAAGGTTTTTGGGGTTTCAGTAGTCGGCGTCATAGGCCTGTATCTCAACCAGATTGACTTTACTGTATCTGCAATTTATTAGAGCGGTAGATAGAGAAGGGCCATTCTGCTTATAACTTCACTGCTAACCTCAGTAATAATAAGAATAGTTTTGACTCACTGATCCGCTGATTCCATGACTAGCCTCTTCCTTGAACGGTTACACAGCCCCGAGCGTCCCGTCATCGTCTTTGACGGTGCCATGGGGACCAACCTGCAAGTGCAGGAGCTGACGGCCGAGGACTTTGGCGGGCCAGAGTATGAAGGGTGTAACGAGTATCTGGTGGTCACGAAACCAGAAGCGGTGGCCACGGTCCATCGCGACTTCCTCAAGGCTGGGGCAGACGTGATTGAAACCGATACCTTTGGCAGCAGCACCTTTGTGCTGGCGGAATATGGCCTGCAGGACCAAGCTTACGATCTAAGTCGTAAGGCGGCGGAGCTGGCTAAAGCCTGCACAGCAGAATTTTCTACTCCCGAGAAGCCGCGCTTTGTGGCCGGGTCGATGGGGCCAGGGACAAAGCTGCCGACCCTGGGCCACATCACTTACGACGAACTGCTAGAAGCTTTCACGGTTCAGGCTGAGGGGCTTTACGACGGTGGTGTGGACCTATTTATCATCGAAACCTGTCAGGATGTGCTGCAAATTAAGGCGGCACTAAATGCAGTGGAGGCCGTATTTGAGCAGAAGGGCGAGCGGCGTCCCATCATGGTTTCCGTGACGATGGAAACCACGGGCACGATGCTGGTGGGGTCGGATATTACCGCTGTTGTCAGCATTTTAGAACCCTACAACATCGATATTTTGGGCCTTAACTGTGCCACTGGCCCAGACCTAATGACCGAGCACGTGAAGTACCTGTCGGAGACGTCGCCCTTTGTGGTGTCCTGTATTCCTAATGCTGGTCTGCCTGAAAACGTCGGTGGGCAGGCCCACTACAAGCTGACCCCGGTAGCGCTGCAAATGGCCCTACACCGCTTTGTCGAAGACCTAGGCGTGCAGGTGATTGGTGGCTGCTGTGGTACTCGACCGGGGCATATTGAAGCTCTGGCCCAGATGACCCAGGGGCTAACGCCTAAGGCCAGAACAGTAAGATCCCCCCTAGCGCCCCTTGAGAACGGAGGAGATGAAGGGCCGCGTCCAGCATTAGGGTATACCCCTTCGGCGGCGTCCATCTATGGCGCACAGCCCTACGACCAGGACAATTCTTTCTTGATTGTGGGTGAACGGTTGAACGCTAGCGGCTCGCGTAAGGTGCGAGAGTTGCTGAATCAGGATGATTGGGATGGCTTGATTGCCATTGCCAAAACCCAAGTTAAAGAAGGTGCCCACATTTTGGACGTGAATGTGGACTACGTGGGTCGTAACGGCGAGGCCGACATGCACGAAATGGTGTCGCGTCTGGTCACCAACGTCACCCTGCCGCTGATGCTCGACTCCACTGAGTGGACCAAGATGGAAGCGGGCCTAAAGGTGGCAGGTGGTAAGTGCATTCTCAACTCCACCAACTATGAAGACGGGGATGAGCGATTTTTTAAGGTGCTGGAGCTGGCTAAGACCTACGGCGCAGGGGTGGTAATTGGCTGCATCGATGAAGACGGCATGGCCCGTACCGCCGAGAAGAAGTTTCATATTGCCCAGCGGGCCTATCGCGATGCCTTGGAGTATGGCCTGCCGCCCCATGAACTGTTCTTTGACACCCTAGCGCTGCCTATCTCGACCGGCATCGAAGAAGACCGGGAAAATGCCAAGGCCACGATTGAGGCGATCAAGCAAATCAAGGAGAGTCTGCCTGGTGTTCACTTTATGTTGGGAGTTTCCAACATCTCCTTTGGCCTTAGCCCCGCGGCGAGAATCACGCTGAACTCCATGTTCTTGCATGAGGCGATGCAAGTGGGCATGGACGGTGCCATTGTCTCAGCGGCAAAAATTCTGCCGTTGACGAAGATCAAGCCGGAACACCAGCAGGTGTGTACCGATCTGATCTACGATCGTCGCCGCTTTGATGGGGACATTTGCACCTATGATCCGCTGACAGAGTTGACCACCGTCTTTGAAGGTGTAACGACGAAAGACGCTCGCTCCTCCGCCTCCTTGGCAGATCTGCCCATCGAAGAGCGGCTGAAGCAGCACATCATTGACGGTGAGCGGATTGGCCTAGAGGACGCGCTGCAGGTGGCCTTGGATGCCGATCATGAGCCTTTGGCGATTATCAATACTTTTTTGCTAGACGGCATGAAGGTGGTGGGCGAGCTGTTTGGCTCTGGACAGATGCAGCTGCCCTTTGTGCTGCAATCAGCGCAGACCATGAAGTCTGCCGTAGCGTTTCTAGAACCCCTGATGGAAAAAGAAGAGGGGGATGACAGCGGTAAGGGTAAGTTCCTGATTGCCACGGTGAAGGGTGATGTCCATGACATTGGCAAAAACCTGGTGGATATTATTCTCACCAACAATGGCTATAAGGTGATTAATCTGGGCATTAAACAAACTGTAGATGCGATTGTGGCCGCCTACGAAGAACACCAGCCCGACTGCATTGCCATGAGCGGCCTGCTGGTGAAGTCAACGGCCTTTATGAAGGAGAATTTGGCCATCTTCAATGAGAAAGGGATTTCTGTGCCTGTGATTCTGGGCGGCGCGGCGCTGACGCCCAAGTTTGTCTATGGTGACTGCCA
>JBCBOC010000480.1:0-3947 GCA_039821475.1 Cyanobacteria bacterium J06632_22
CGTTAGGGCCACCGCAGCCAACACCACCGTGATACAGGTGCCAATGTTGGCCCCGACAATAAAGGGATAGACCGTTTCTAAGCTGACCATGCCAGCGCTGGCTAGGGGCACCACTAGGCTCGTGGTCACGGACGAAGACTGTACCAGCGCCGTGATGCCGGTCCCCGCCGCCAAGCTCCATAAGGGCCCCCGGTCCAGTGCCGACTGCACCGTATTTTCGGATACGGAGGAGAACTGCCGACGCAGCAGACGGCTCAGCAGCGTGACGCCCACCATCAGCGCCGCCAGGCTGCTACCAATGCACACCAGCGTATCCCACGGGGCGGGTAGGGCATTGGCCCCGGTTCGCAGCAGCCAACGGGTCGGCCAAAGGGCTGCTGTGAGTGAAGGGAGATTCAGCGTGCCGCTGACGCCACCGGTGGCCAGTCCATTGGCTAGCCCATTGGCTACTCCATTAACCAGCGCAGCAGAGGCCTTCTCCAGCGGATGTAGGGTGACCTCTAGGGGAAAGACAATCAACAGTCCTAGCAGATTGTAAAAGTCGTGCACCGTGGCCGCGGCAAAGCCTCGCTCAAAGCCCTCGTCATCGCCGACATAGCCCAGGCTGACCAGGGTGTTGGTTACCGTGGTGCCCACGTTTGCTCCCAAAATGGCGGGGATGGCGATGCCCATGGGCAGGCCCCCCGCCACCAGGATAACCACTAGGGATGTGACGGCACTTGAGGACTGCACCAGCGCCGTCACCAAAATGCCGAGCACCAATCCTAAGAAGGGGTTGCTGGCCAGGGTCATGAGGGCTTCGGCCTGGGGGGCCAGCACACTCTGAAAGGCCAAACTTAGCGCATCAACAGCGGCCACCAGCAGATATACTGCCAATCCGGCACCTAAGCCATTGAGCCACCGCTGGCCCGTACTGAGCGAGGTGTCGCTAAGAGATGTGTCGATTATTTGGTCAGACTGGACTACGTCCGGTTCTGTAGAAGAATTCATCGCTAGAATCGGTTATCGCTAGAATCTGTGATCGTTAGAATCGGGTATCGCCAAACAACCTATGAACGTTGCCGCCCTAATTGAATGGTTTGAGGACTGGGCCAACCCAGACTGGCAGGAGGATTGGGATAACTGCGGCTGGCAGATTGAGCCGGGCATTCTCACTCAGCCTGCTGGGGTGTTAGTGTGCTTAACGCCCACCTTGACGGTGATGGCCGAGGCCATTCGTCTTAAAGAGCAGGGTGCCCCGGTGAATTTGATCTTTGCACACCACCCGCTGATCTTCAGTCCGCTGAAGGCAGTGACCGTGGGTAATCCTGTGACCGATATGGTGCGGCTGAGCATCTTGCATGGCATTGGCGTGTACAGTGCCCATACCAATTTTGACCAGGTGGACAACGGCACGGCAGATACCCTGGCTAAGCTCCTGTCGCTGGGGGCGGTAGAGCCGGTGGTGCCGGGTAAAAATGGTCCAGCCGAGGACGGGGTAGGCTACGGACGAGTGGGCGATTTACCCACGCCGCTGTCGTTTAATAGTTTGCTCAGCGATATTCAGACAGCGCTGAACCCGCCAGAGCTACTGCATTCACCCACAGATGTAGAGCAGCCGATTCGCCGGGTGGCGGTGCTGGGGGGCTCAGGGGCCAGCTTTCTTAAGGATGTCAGCCGGACAGGTGCTCAGGCCTATTTGACCGCAGACTGTAAGTTTCACCAGTTTCAGGAAGCGCGCGATCGCAACCTCATCCTCATCGATGCAGGCCACTACGCGACCGAGCGTCCGGCCTGTGCGGGCCTGGTGGATATCTTTACCGGGCAGGGCGTTGAATGGGCTCAGCTTAGCGAGCAGGACGAGGATTTTCGGCAGTTTGGTCAAACCTAGTGTTGGGTGGATAACGGTGTTCGGCTTTAGGCCGCGGTGCAGCGGCTTTCTTCTGGCACTCGTTTAGTGTATCGGGTTAGATAGCGGGAGAATTACTGTAGGGGCATGTCACTGACAAACACGTGCCCGCCAGGTTTTAGTATGCGGCACGCCTCTGCAACCATTTTGCGCTGGTCTGTCTCTGCTGGAACAGAGGTTAACAGTGCTACCAGAATCGCGACGTCAAAGGTGTTGTTGGGGAACGGGGGGCTGTTGCGGTGTGATGAATTCACAGCCAGGGGCAGTCTGCTTGGCGGCGTCCAGCATGACTGGGGATGAGTCAACGCAGGATACGGTAAAACCGCTATTGGATAGCTCCTGGGGCAAGCGACCAGAGCTTCAGCCAATATCGAGAATCTTTCTGTCCGTCGGAAAGTATGCGGCAACAATCCGGTGAGGAAGGGGATGGCTAAAGGCCTTTTGTCCCGCTACGCTGTTGCATTCGTCGCGTTGCTAGGACAGATGTCAGCGTTGAAAGCGTTGGTTCTGGAGCCCCGCGACCGCAGTCAAGTGTCTCAACCAACTCTTTGACTGCACTATCCCAAACCTCTTTCAGTTGTGCCGTTGCAGGCATTGTTTTAGGTACGACAAATTTGTCCCCTTACAGTTGTTGCGTGATAGTTGTTCTATGACATGTCCTGGACGCTGCCAAATTACAGCTGATCGCTACAGTTAAACGAAGTGAGGCATTGTTAGGACGGTTCCTGACAAAAAGGCAACTGTAAGATTCCATAGAAAACTCAACGGAAAGCTCAATAGATGTGAATGAATATGTTGATCGATGTCGGCAGTAGAATCATCGCTCAACCAGCCCTTTAAATTGTGGGGCGGGATAAGCTGTCCCGGTTGTTTCTTAGGTGCGCTACCGTGGTCTCAAGTTTGAACAGAACGCTGGCATCAAGCTGCATTATCTCGGGTGAGAAGGCGGCCACGTTGGCGCAACTGCCGCCGATTTGGCAAGCGATTGCCCATGAAGAAGTGACGGTAGGGATGCAAGATCGCACCGCCTATGTCCATTTGGCTCAGCTCTTTCTCTATAAGTTTGAGCACGCCCAAATGGACCTGTTCCAAGAGCGCCCCGAGCTTGATCGTTTCCAACCTATTCTGGCCCAGTTGCTGGGGCCATTGGCCTGGGAAGCGCTGGATTACTATGGCGAAGATTTTTTGGTGAATCGATACCCCAACTTTGATCGCATTCTTGCTGATGCCCGGCGTAGCGGCGATCGTAATGCCATTAAGGTGGCGCAGATTGGCGTAGACCTGTTCAAAGAGTTTGGTTACGATATGCCTGCCAGCTTTTATGCGGTGCACCTAGCCCCTCTGTCTCGCGATCACATCTTTGAAGAGCGCGCCCTGCGCTACGATCCCCGTGACCAACACCACAAACAGCCCTGGGATGCGATTCTTCACGCCTGCAAGGTGTTCGCTATCCAAATGAAAGTGCAGAGTATTGCCTCGCAGCAAGGGTTCACCTACCAGCATGGCTGTGCCTGCAACTCTCACCTGTCTAGCATCGATCGAGCGACGGGTGCCTTCGACTATGAAATTTCTCCAGAGAAGCGCCTACGCTGGCTGCGTAGCTTCCTCTGGACGGCTTGGTATGAGTACGCGCTGTTTAGCCTGATTCCGAATACGGCGTATTTGGTATAAAGGTGGTAAGGTCGCTGCGCTGGGTGAGGTCGCTGCGCTGGGTGAGGTGGTCAGGATAGCGTGTTGTTTTTGCCATCTCAGCGCAGACTCCTCCTTATTTCCTCAACCAACTCACTCTTCGGGCGGCACTAACTCAAAACTAAGCGACCCCAATGCCTGGCCGTTGACCTGCAGGGTAATGGTGTGGGTGCCTAGGGCCAGTCGTCGGGTGGTCATAAGCCGCATGGGATGGCGTTTTTTTAGGGTTGTTGTTTCGCCAGCGACCAGCTCAACCTGTTTGACTTTGAACACCTTTTGAGGGGCTTTTTTGCCGTCGCTGGCAAACTGCATAACGTAGTCGACTAGCAGCTTTTGGTCGCTATGGGCCTGTAAGCCTAAGGAGAATTCA
>JBCBOC010000617.1:0-3127 GCA_039821475.1 Cyanobacteria bacterium J06632_22
CGAGTTTAGGCAAGATGGTTGGCGGCGTTGCACATGAAATCAATAATCCACTCAGCTTCATTGTTGGTAATGCTGTCCATACTGAACAATATGCCAAGGATTTGTTGTCAACTATTCAACTTTATCAGCAGCAATATCCACAGCCCATATCCGATATTGAAGAGCATAACGAGGAGATTGATATTGACTTCTTGAAGCAGGATTTCCCAAAAGTCGTAGAATCCATTCAAACTGGTGCAGAACGAATCCGACAAATCCTGTCATCACTGAAAGTGTTCTCCCATATGGATGAGGAAGGTCGGAAGCGCGGGGATATTCACGCGGGTATCGATAGTACGCTCGTCATGCTGAGGAGCCAGCTTAGATCCCACAGATCAATGCCTGAGGTTGAGATTTTAAAAGAATATGGCCCGATTCCGCCGATTGACTGTTATCCAGGGCAACTCAACCAGGTCTTCATGAACCTATTAAGCAACGCCTCGGATTCGTTACGCGAAAAGATGAACCGCTGCCCATCCCACCATCCTCAAATAAAAATATCGACTTGCTTAGAGCAGCAGAATCAAGTGAAAATCAGCATTGTCGATAATGGCATCGGCATTCCCGACGACATTCAACACCTTATCTTTGATCCATTTTTTAGTACTAAATCGGTTGGTGATGGTACAGGACTAGGACTGTCAGTTAGCTATCAAATCGTCACAGAGCTACATGATGGAACGCTTGCGTTGCGTTCGACTGTAGGAGAAGGCGCTGAGTTTGTTATCACACTACCGTTCATGGCATGAGTGCCCCATTTGGGCATTGGCTGAGAAATCAGTGACAGTCTAATTTTATGGCTCTGTCGCTAGTGCTACCGTCAGTCGTAATCGCTCTGCAACCAGACGGTAGCACTATGTTTGGTCTAAACTGCATCCAATGTGGAACCTAGAGCCTTGTGGGCAGAGCCTCTCCAGATCCCTAAGGGGTTGAGGTTTATGGCCATCTGCCGGGACGATCGACGGTGGCCTACAGATGTACTAGCGTCTTCTCTAGCTTGTTCAACGCTTCACTGATCTCTGCTTCACTGACAATCAGCGGTGGTACAAATCTAACGACCTTGGGTCCGGCAGGCACCAGCAGTAGACCGTTCTTCATGGCCGCTTTTACAATGTCGATGGATACCTGCTCACGCTCAGGCTTAATCACTAAACCGTTGATCAGCCCCCAGCCCCGTGCACCAGAGAACCACTGAGAATATTGAGCTGCAATCTGTTGCAAACCCTGGCGGAGCTGCTGTCCCCGGGCCCGTACATTTGCCAGAATATTCTCTTGTTCTAGGGTTTGGCAGACGGCGTGAGCCACACCACAAACAAAGGGGTTGCCGCCAAAGGTGCTGGCATGGTCACCTGGACGCAAGACATCGCAGTGCTGCTTACAGAGCATGGCGCCGATAGGGACACCGCCGCCCAGTCCCTTGGCTAGGGTGAGCACATCGGGTTCTACCCCGAGGGTTTCGTAGCCCCAGAGGTTGCCGGTGCGGCCCATGCCGACCTGTACTTCGTCAAACATCAGCAGGATGTTGTGCTGATCGCAGAGTTGGCGCAGACGTTTAAAGTAGATGGGATTGCCGGGGCAGACACCGCCCTCGCCCTGGAGGGGTTCTAGCAGGATGGCGGCGATGCGGGGACCCTCTGCATTGAGGGTTGCGATCGCAGCTTCTACAGCGGCCAAGTCGTTGTAGGGGACGTAATGGAAGCCGGGCACTAGCGGCGCAAAATTTTTCTGATATTTGGGCTGACCCGTGGCCGTAATCGTCGCCATGGTCCGTCCGTGGAAGCTGGCGTTAGCAGTGAGAATGATGGGCGCTTCAATGCCCAACTCGGTATGACCATATTTGCGGGCCAGCTTAATGGCGCCCTCATTGGCCTCCGCCCCGGAGTTACAGAAAAAGACGCGGTCCAGGCAAGAGTGCGCGGTTAACCAACTGGCCAGGTTGCCCTGTTCGGGGATGTAGTACAGATTTGAAACGTGATGCAGCTTTTGAATCTGTGCTGTAGCGGCCTGGATCATGGCGGGATGGGCGTGGCCCAGGGTGCAGGTGGCAATGCCGGCCACAAAATCTAGATATTCTTGCCCATCGGTGTCCCATAGGCGACAGCCTTCCCCTCGATCCAGCGCAATGGGAAAACGGCCATAGGTGGTCATGACGCTAGCATCGAAGCCTGCGGCCTCAAAGGTGCCGCTGGCCTCAGCAGACTGAACAGCTTTTGGAGCAGGAGACTGGAGCGCAACCAAGGCAAATCCTCGCATAACGAACGTTATCGCTCAGTGTAGCGGTCTCAGTTCGGTTAGCGTGTCACGGTTTTCCAGTAATTCCTATCAAAAATCGTGATGCTCAACATTTGTGACCAGGGAATAGGGCTGCTTTACAAAAGTTAACTTATGCTGGTAGAGCAAGTCTTTCTATCACCCATCCATGTCATCATTCCGTCGACTGTTGCCTGTTTTGTTTACCGTTTGTGCGGTTGGGGTTTTTGTCTTTCTGGGGGTTAACCTGCGGGTTCCCGCTGAAGCCGGCCAGCTCAGTTACGTCGTCAAAGAAACGCCCCAGCGCGATTTAATCTATGTTGAGCCCCGCTTTTCAGATCACGTGGATTTAGAGCGCGATCAGTATTTCAAAGATTTTGACCTTCAGGCGCTGGGCTACATCGTTGAAGAGGAACTGTCGCAGGACTACGACATTAAAGCCACCTACTACCACACCCGTCCGGTGCACGGTAACGAGGTGCCTGGCCTATTTGTATTTCTGAATAACAAATAAGATCTGTAAGATCTGTTGGGGTGGCCGCTCCCGGTTCAGTCAAGCGTCCGCTAGGGCCATGCGGCCCTAGCGCGACGAAGCACGGGTGAGCTGTTGGAGGTCGCTTCTGAGCTGCTGTAGGCTGGGGGACCGTTGGCCATAGCGCCAACCGACGTAGGCTTGGGTGATGGTATCGACCACTTGAGCGTGGGGAAAGTTGAGATCGCGCCGGAGCCCCTTGGCATACTCAAAGGGCGTTTGGCTGGCGGACTTGGCATATCCCTGTTGGGCTAGCCGCTGCAGCATTTGCTGGTAAAGCTTTTCCATTGGGGCCAACTGCCCCAG
>JBCBOC010000081.1:0-9511 GCA_039821475.1 Cyanobacteria bacterium J06632_22
CCCAGGTCCAGCTCCCCGTTGAGGCCCTACCTGTGGGAGTGTATAGCGTGAAGCTCTCCGATCTCGAAGACAGCGAGATAGAAATTGTTGATAATTCCACTCGGTTTAGCGTTTGGCCCACCGCAGAAGACATTTCTAGCAGAATTGATGAATCGCTGGCCGATGAAACCATCAAGGTCAATCGTCTGAAGCTTTGCGATGGCACAGACGATGCTGATGACTGTGTGACTCAGGAGGTCACAGAGTTTCCCAGTGATATTGGCATTATCGATGCGATCGCAACCTTGGGCAGTACCAGCAGTAATGGCAAAGTCAAATATACGTGGCGGCTGAATATTGACGGCACCTTTGTAGAAGTGACTGGCGATACGGTTGATATTGAACAAGGCACCGACAAGGTGATTTACAGCCTCAGTAGCGGCGACGAACCTTTCCCCGAAGGAGAATACGAAGTCATTGTCTTTGCCGAGACCAACACTGCTCAACCGTTAAGACAATCTTTCACGATTGGCCCAGCTGCTACGTAAAGTCTCAGAACAACGCAAAAGGCCACCGTAGTGGCCTAGGAACAATCTTTCAGGTTGCAGTATTGAGATGCTCACCAGGATTGGGCGAGGTTAGCCGCCACGGAGAGCTTGGTGCCCTATAGGTGAACACTCACCGGATTGGCTACCGTCAGTTGATCGCCGCCGCTACGCCCTAGCGCCTGCGACGGCGATCGATCTCGCTACTTATTGCGTTCGTTGCGCTCTTCAAACAACCGCTGCTGTAGCGTTGTACCCGCAAGGGATGCATCGTTATCTTTAGTGCGAGCATTGCGCTCCTCAAGCAACCGCTGCTGTAGGGTTGTACCCACCAGAGAGCTATCGCTAGCTTTGGTGCGCTGATTCAGTTCTTCAATGCGACGTTGTTGCAACGTAGTCCCAATGAGAGAACTGTCGCTAGCTTTGGTGCGCTGATTCAGTTCTTCAATGCGACGTTGCTGCAACGTAGTGCCAATGAGAGAACTGTCGCTAGCTTTGGTGCGCTGGTTTAACTCCTCAATGTGACGCTGCTGTAGGGTAGTGCCAATCAGGGAGCTATCGCTGGCTTTAGTTTGGTTATCGAGGTGCTCTAGCCGAGTTGCATGTAGGTCAAATACGCCATCAATCTCCCGGGCTTGGACCGGCGCAGCCGCACCAGCGGCAACCATCAGAAATAGTGCAGACAGTGCAAAGCGTTTCATCAGTAAGTCTCCTTAAGCGGAAGTGTGTGTTTGGTTCGCTTGATTATTAGAATGCCGCTGCTGTCTGAAACGAGCCTGATGAGTCACTGAGGTGTTTGAGAGGAATGCCTGAATGTATCCTGAGAAACACGGGTGACATATGTCACCTTCATAAAGGTGTGAGAAATTCTAGAAGAAAGTACCTATCTTCAAGGGTTTGACCAGCAGGCACCCGGATGAGACGCCAATGTTACCTGTCTGGTATCAGTACAATTTTTACCCACTGTCGGGTTAGCACTGCTGCGCCTGCTGCTGCAGAAACGCTCGGATGGCTGGGTCTTCACACAGACCAATGGCCCGATTAAACGCTTTCTGAGCAGCATCCTGCTGTTGCAGTTGTTGCAGTAGGTGCGCCTTGAGACACCAATAGGGTTGATAGTGGTCTAGCCCTTTGACCGGCAGAGCGTCCAGAACCTTGAGCCCAGCTTGAGGCGACTGGGCCCTGGCAATGGCAGCAGCCCGACTGACCTGAGCGCCAATGGTGGGCGCAATCTGAATCAGGCCGGTGTAAAGCTGTGCGATCGCATCCCAGGTTTGCCATCCGCCCAGCCGTCGCTGCACATGGGCTGACTGAATCGCGGCCTCTAGCTGAAAACGCCCCAACTGCTGTTGTTGAGCGGCCGCGCACAGCACCTTTTCCGCCTCTATTAGGCGTTCCTTGGACCAGCGTGTCGTATCCTGCTCCTCTAGCGGCACATACCGTCCCCCATCCCGCCGAGCGGGACGCCGTGCCTCGCAAAAGAGCATGAGGGCGAGTAGGCCCTTAGCCTCAGCTGCCTGAGGCAGCAGATCAACCAGTAACCGTGCCAGCCAAATAGCCTCTTGAGCCAGGCCCTTGGGCTGGACGTCCGCCCCCTCCACCTGGGCCCAGCCGGTCCCGTAAGCTGCATAAATAGCCTCTAGCACCGCCGAGAGCCGGTCGGGAAACTGCGCTGGCTGAGGGAGTTCAAACCGCAGGCCGCTGTCTCGAATTTTTGCCTTAGCCCGCACCAGTCGCTGCCCCATGGTTGCGGGCGCAACTAAAAAGGCCGAAGCAATCTGAGCTGCGTTGAGGCCCAGCACCGTTTGCAGCATCAGGGGCGTGTGAATACGGGCATCCAGCGCTGGATGGGCGCACACAAACAACAGCTGGAGCCGCCGGTCTGGAAGGGTCACCAAGAGGCTGTTGAGGCTGGTTTCAGCGGTGCGATCGCACTCAAGCTCCGTGGCATATTTCAAAACAGCAGTGACTCTGGTGTGCACCTGCCGATGCCGCGCTCGGTCGATCAGTTTGCGCTTGGCTATGGCCAGCAGCCAAGCTTCAGGCTGATCGGGTACACCGCGCTGGGGCCAGGTTTCCAGGGCCGCCAAAAAAGCCTCACTCAGGGCATCTTCTGCGGTGGCAATGTCGTGGGACCGTACCGCCAGATAGGCAACCAGTCGTCCATAGGCCGCACGAGCCGTGTGCTGAGCGGTACGGTAGGCATCCATCGCGACTAACGCCCCCTAGTTATTCATAACCAGCATGGGACGCACCTCGACCGACCCCGCTGCGGACGCAGGACATTTCGCAGCCCAGTCCATAGCAGTGTCTAAATCGGGTACGTCAATTTCGAAGTAGCCGCCCAGTTGCTCTTTAGTATCGGCATAGGGGCCATCCTGCACCTGACGCTCGCCGCCTCGCAGCCGAATCGTCGTAGCGGCATGGCTGGGTTCCAAGGCCGAACCGCCCACCATCACCCCAGCCTCTTGCAGGGCTTGGGTATAGGCCTGGTAAGCGCCCCAGTAGGCCGCCTTTTGGCTGTCGTCGTCGCGTTGTTTGACCTCATCCGCCGTTTCGTAAACCAGAATGGAATATTTCATTGCTGCATCCGTTATGAACTTACGCGCAGCTTACCTGCGCTTACCCTAATGACGGATGAGCCTGACCCATTTCGACAAATCGCGCCAACGTTGTGTCAACGACAGTGGATTCAGTGTCGCCCGATCAGTGCATGTAAGCTTTACTGACACCCCCGGAAGTACCGTAAAGCCCCGAGGGTTTTCCTCAGGATTTGGCATGATTTACAAGGCCACTAAATCTGCCTCAGTTTGATTGGGAGATTCTGATAGGGCGTCAAGCACCCCAACAAACTCACCCTCAAACGCCACCTGGGCCCGATTTGTACGACCGCCAATGTATAAGCTATCGCCCTCCTGTAAGGCCCACACCTGGGAGTGGGAGACATAGCTCATCAGCACACCCACCATCAGTAGGCCAAAGCCCAGGTACACCATTGGAATGCCGGGGTCAGCTTTAATTTGCAAGCCCGTGCTGCCAATCACTTTAATCACTGACAGGGTGACGCCGTTCACATCTACGGAACGCCCTTCACGCACAGTGGAAACAAGCTGCCCCGTTTTGTCGTAGATCAGCAGAGTGCCTTGTAAGTCCTTGGCAATCAGCGATACGCCATCGCTCATATCTGTTTTAGTGGGCACAAACGAGCCCCAGAGTTTACCCGAGGGCGTCTCTATCTCCCCCATAGGTAATTGGAAAATGGGACTGTTGTTGACTTTCACCCGGACCGCAGCAATGCCCCAGTCCGCCTGGTACATGGTCACATTTTTGTAGCGCAGGGGCTCGTTTACCCACACGGTCTTTCGCTTTACCTCTTCGCCACCGTCGTCTAGAACTGATAGGTCAGAATAAAACTGCTCAACCCGGCCCTCGGGGCTGTAGTCAATCCAAAAATCGTTGACCTTAACGGACCAATCCTTAGGAATCTGCGCCGCAGCCCAAGGACCCGCATCGAAAATATTTTGCACGCGGAAGGTCTGACCGCTGGGAACCACTTCTTGGGCAAAAAAGCCGGTCATGGCTCCATAGATGGCCCCGACCAAAATCAGCAGCATACTGGCATGCACCACGATAGGGCCAATCCGGCCCACAAGTCCCTTGTGGGCGTAGACCATGTTGTCCTTTTCAAAAATGCGATAGCGGCGCTGCTGGAGCTGAGAAATCAGGTCCTGCAGGGTCGTGCTGTTTAGTTCCGTACTTAGCGCCATTTTCTCAAACTGGCGCGGCTTGCTATAGAAATTCCAAGTGCGGGAGAACCAGCGCAGGGCCGTGATTTGTCGTGTGAAGGTGCAGGCGGTGAGGCTGGCCCCAAACAGCAACAGCAGTGACAGGTACCACCAAGTCCGATACACATGATCCAGACCGGCGGTCAGCAGTACTTTCCAGCTCAGAAAGCCAAAGAGGGCCGGGTCTTCGGGGTAATTTTCCTGATAAAAGGCTAGGGTCTGGCCCTGCTCAATGACAGTGCCAATAATGCTAAAGGCAGCAATGGCCAACAGCAGGATGATGGCGAGCTTGAGGTCGGCGAGAACGGGAATAAGCTCTTTTTTGAAGTAGCGTTTGACAGCTTGCACAGTTGGATTGATGGCGGGAGATTGAGAACGTTGAGGCGACAAAAGGAAGCGAAAAATCGTTGGGTTTCGCGGTTACTTAACCCAACCTACATCAGAGTCACACCACCGGCATCAGGCGGGAAACGAGGGAAAAAACGCCAAACCCCACCAGCATGACACCGCTGACGGGAGTAATCCAGCCAGACCACTGACGAATCGCCAGAATGCGCTTGATGGAGGCGGTAAAAATGCCCGCAATGACGAGCGGAGCGACGTAGCCAATGGTGTAGGCCAACAGCAGTGAAGTACCCAGCAGCGGGTCGCCTTTTTCACCGACCCAGGCCAGCAGGGTTGCCAAAACCGGCGTACTACAGGGCGAGGCCACCAGGCCAAAGGTCAGGCCTAGTAGATAGGACTTGGCCGAACGGGGGATATTGTTTTGCATAAAATCCATGCCCGTGAAGGAGGGCAGTGGCGGCAGCGGCAACGCTTCGAGCAGGTTGAGGCCCATGAGAATTGCGATCGCACTCACCAAAATCGGCAGCCCCAAGCCAATCTGGCCATAGACCCACCCCAGGCTACTAGCAACAATGCCCAGCCCGGCAAGGGTAGTTGCCAACCCCAGGGCAAACCAAGTGGACTGCCCCACCGCCTGCCAGCGACTCTCCATTTCATAGCTGCCCATGTAGCCCACCGTAATCGGTAGCATCGACAGCATACAGGGCGTCAGGCTGGTCAGCAGCCCCGCTGCCGCAATAATGGCCACGCTAGCGATAGATAGATGACCGAGCTGGCCCTCCACCCAAGCATTGGCGTTTTGGCTGAGGTAATAGAGCGAAAGCTGGAGGGATTCCCACATGGATAACTCGTCGCAGGTTCAAAAAACGCGTCGAATAGACGAATCGTGAGATAGCAATTTAGCGAATCGGTTTCGGGGTTCAAGCCTGTCAAACCCCGAAACCGATTCGCTATCTCACGATTCGCGACGCAGCTTCTTCTATAAATTGTATCGAATCCTTAACTATTTCTCAGGGCGGTTCTCCGTCGCCGCCGCGTCGGTCTCACAGGCTCGGGCTCCTGGGGCTCAACCTTTTTCGGAATTTTCACCACATCAGCCTCACGCGCCTCTCTCGCCACGCGAATCAGCAGTCCTGCAATCACCAGACTCGAAATCATAGAGCTGCCGCCATAGCTCATCATCGGGAAGGGCAACCCCGTGGTCGGCAATGCGCCACTGGCCACGCCAATGTTAATCATCGCCTGGCCAACGAGTAACACCGTGCAACCAATCGCAATCAGACGATGAACCGGCGACCGCGCCTTCAACGCCACAATTACCGCTACCGTGGCATACACCGCCAAAAACAGCAGCAACATCATGCAGCCAACAAAGCCAAACTCCTCGGCAAAGACAGCAAAGATAAAGTCGGTGTACTGAATCGGCAGGTAAAACAGCTTTTGCTGAGAAAGGCCGAAGCCCGTACCCCAAAGCTGCCCAGAGCCAATGGCTAGCAGGCTCTGAATCAGCTGATAGCCGTTATTCGCCGGGTCCGCCCAGGGGTCGAGAAATGACGTGATCCGAGCCCGCTGGTAGGACTTGATGCTGACACTAATCACAGCAGACAGGACGCCAGCCCCTGCCGTCATTAACAAGTGGCGGTAGGGCAACCCCGCAGCCAGCGCAATCAGCCACAGGGTAATGCCACAGACCGCGGTGGTGCTGAGGTTAGGCTGGGTAATGATGCTCAGCAGGCACAGGCCAAAAATGCCCAACCACAGCCAGCGTTTCTTCGGCTCGATACGGTGCCATTGGCCAAACAGCTGCGCCCCCTGCAGCACCAAAAAGGGTTTTAGCAGCTCAGACGGTTGTAATAAGAAAGGTCCCAGTGGGAGCCAGCGGGTCGCCCCGTTGACCGTTACGCCTAATCCTGGAATGTGTGTTGCGAGTATCAACCCCAAACAGAGCAGCAGACCTAAGCTCGAAAGCTGCATCAGCCGCTTCAGCGGATGGCGTGTAATCCACCGGGACACTAGGAGACCACCAAGAATCCAAACCAGCTGAATCTTGAAATAACGCGCGCCATCACCCACCTCTGCATCAGCCACGGGGTACGACGCTGAAAACAGGATAACTAAGCCGATTGACAGCCAAAGCATGGTCAACCAGCGCAGCAACCTGGCCTCAATCGCCCAGTCCCTGACGGAAAAGAAGTCAATAATGCGTGCGAACCGATCCAGTGTTATCAATGACCCTTGATGTAGGAGTGCTTAAGAAATAAGAAAATACTTCGCATTTGTCAAGGGAAAATTTGAAATTTGGGTAGTTTTGGCAGCCTGCGAGGGGATCGCAGGTGAGCAAAGCACTTCGGCGTCTAACATACTGAAAGGTCACACCGTTAATGCTTAAGCGGCCCTAGAGATTGTGCCAATCCCCGTCAGCTCATCCCGTTAGACAACAGGCGTCCGGCAGATGATTCAAAACGTCCTGCCAGGTCGAGTATTGCGTCAGGGCTTGCACGACAGCCACCAGCGGTGCCGGCAAAATTTCAGGAAACGTCCGCTCACCTGAATCATCTAAAGAAAAGGCCAAACGCTCCACGGGCGGGGTGAACTGGGCATCGATCCCAGAACGATTGCCCCTCGGATCAACGCGATACCAGCCAAATGCCTGCAAATACACTGCATTCAGTCCATGCAGGCAATAGAGTACCCTGGCTTTATCTAGGCCCCAGCCAATGCTCAGACGCTGGTAGCAAAAACCTGCCGGGATGCCATTAGCCCGCAACAAAGCCGCCAGCAGGTGGCTCTTGGCATAGCAATACCCCGTGCGGTGAGCCAGGACGTCAGAGGCCCGACAGGTAACCGGGTTCAGCCGATAATCCACACTGTGACGCACCTGGTCTCGAACCCATTCGAAGCAATTTTTGGCAACCGCGACATCTGTCGTACAGCCTTGGGACAGGGCTGACGCTAACGCCACAATAGCGGGCTGCCTATCAATCAGCGGCGTAGCCATCAGGTACAGCGACAAGTCTGGATCTGCAATAACGGAAGCAGCTGACATTAGCCCGTCCAACTCAGCACGGAACCACATTAAGCCTCAAAGCAGCCATCAACCATCAGCCACCTCAATGACCATCAATCGCCCCCACAAGCACGCCTACGGGCACAATCGATGATGATGCCTCCAACAATTCGATTTATTCTTCCAGAATCCGGACGGCAACCGTTGACGCTTTGAAGTTGTAGAGTTTGCCGTCTAGTTCTATCGGCGTGCCAATTTTGATATTGCTATTGCCGAGAACCGGGCCATTATCAGTAATTTGGGCTTGGCCTCCCAGGGTAATGAGCATATCGGCGGTAAAGCCCAGCTCAGGGCGAGGATCGGGGAAAGAAACCACACTGCCGTCCGGTTGAGGCACAGCCGTACTCCGGGGAAGCGGTTGCACATCAATCAGATCGACCTCTCCGTAAGGCTGGTTACGAATGATGATTTTGGTCTTGCTGTCATTTTTCATATCGGCCATAAACTGCTCAGGATTGAGCACCGTCAGGCCACGAGCCATCACGTCCACTTCAACGGACTTCGTACTCGAGCCCACTTGGGCAACTGAGCCAGAGGTACCCGGAAAGAAGAAAATCCCGACGACTACGGCCACAATGAGCAGCCCCGCCCCCAAATCCAACAGGCTGAGCTTGCCAAATAACCGACCTTTGGAATCCAAAATTGCCATACCGATGTGCCCGTTTAAGGCGACTAATTATAGATACGTAACCTCACCCTGTTACGGATGGGACGTAGTCGTTAGTATTTAAGCACGGTGATGGCCAGTACCGGCCAAAAATTCCATGCGCTTCCCGTGCGCTTTTTGTGACGCAATAGCATCGCAAAAGCTCACGACTTCAGCTCAGTTCAGCGCTCGCCAATTAGCCTTTCCAGGCCAGCAAATCAGGCCAGCAAACACGATTGGCACAATGCTTTGACACGATGCTTGGGCACGATAGTGGAGAATCCTGACCGGGTCTCTGGCGCAGGCAACTCAGCAACTGGCACAGTGCTTGTGCGCTCGCTAACCTGGCTTGTTAGTTTGATGTACAACGCATGATGTACAGCGTCCTCAGCGATCTTTCAGGGCTTGTTCTAACACCCTCGGTCCGGGCCCCACTCTCAGCGTGCCTCTCCCAGGCCTTAGGTTTTAACCCATACCAGGCCTGCATTTCCCAAATTTTTCTGTCTCCGCTTTTTCATTCGCCGTTCGTTCACCCCGCCACCGCCATGGTTGATATCACCTCTTTTCGTACCGTGTTTACCCCAGCGTTGCTACGTCGGGTTGGTTATGGCCTGGTGGCGTTTTTTGCCACGCTCACCATTGGCGTCGTGAATGCCGCGCCATCCCATGCGGGTCTGTTTGACCTGATTTTTAACGGCATTCAGGTGCTGCAAATCTCCAATATGTCTGATGAGCAAGAGGTCCAACTGGGCGGACAGGTCAATCAGCAACTCATGTCCAGCGAGTTTCGCCGCTACAACAATGCTCAAATCAACGACTACGTTAAGGGCATTGGTGATCGGATGGTGCCCTACAGTGATCGCCCTAACATCCCCTACACCTTTCAGGTGGTTGATGATGACAGTGTGAACGCCTTTGCCACAATGGGGGGCTACGTCTACGTCACGACAGGGCTACTGGCCGAAGCGGACAATGAGGCTGAGGTTGCGGGTGTCATCGGTCATGAGATTGGCCACATTGCCTATAAGCATTCTCTAGAGCGGATGAAAGATGTGGCGATCTCCAGAGGCATTGCGGGTGCGCTAGGGTTAGGCAACGATCAGCTGGTTGGCATTGGCGTTGATGTGGCGCTACACTTACCGGC
>JBCBOC010000791.1:0-2034 GCA_039821475.1 Cyanobacteria bacterium J06632_22
AAATGCCCTTGAGAATTACCACAAGCGAACCCTATTCAAAACTTGAACACTCACAGTCTGAAAATTTTCTGATTGATTTTTCTAAATACTTAGCCCATCGATTCCTGGGGCTATTTGTTCTTAGTGAACTTTTTAATATCGATTTAATGTAATTTTTGTAGCGGGTCAGTCGCAAAGTTGGCAGCCTCCTTCGCCCGTGCCGCAGGGCTTCAAAGGCAAACGCGCTTAGTGCTGATAGGACTAAAAACTATCTCTAGCAACGCAACGAATGCATCAGGACAGCACAGCATTCCTGAGACAGATCTATAAAAATCGGTAAGTTACACTGCGTCTATTCTCAAGTATGCGAAAGTACAAAGATGAACGAACAGGCCCCCTTCTCGTTCGAGGGTCCTGTTAACAACGGTTGTACCGGTGCTGAGCTTGTTTCTCCCCTATGGCGCTTAACTGGGTCAAAAACATAGACGCGACAAGTCTTCGTCTCAAGCGAAAAGCTCAGGCGGTGCAGTCGTGGTTTGCTCAACAGCCGCTGGTTAAGGCTGTCGTTATCCCCTCTATCCTCAAAGATTTGGGACAACCGGTTCTGTTGACGAGCCTGATCGTTTCAGCGACGTTGCTCGGTGTTCGATACTTTGGAGGGCTCGAGAAGTTTGAGTTAGCGGCCTATGACCACCTGCTGAGTTTACGGCCCGATGCCGGTGAGGACGATCGCATTTTGATCGTTGGCGTGACCGAAGCGGATATCCAAGGGTTAGCAGAATGGCCCCTGACCGATCAAACCGTGACACAGCTGCTGACGAAACTGCAATCTTACGACCCGCGAGTGATTAGCTTGGACATTATGCGGGATGTCCCCCTCGAGCCTGGACGAGTTGAACTATTGCGGTTGTTGGATCGGAGCACCAATATCGTTGCAGTATGTAAAGCCAGTACCCGAGATTACATTGGCGTACCACCCCCACCAGGCATTGCACCAGAATTTGTTGGCTTTGCAGATTTGGTGATTGATCCGGGGGGCACCCTAAGGCGTTCTCTCCTGTGGATGTCTCCGCCGACACCGTCCGGTGGTTTAATCGAAGAATCCGGTCATCAATGTAGCGGTCCTGATACGGTGCTATCCCTGGGTCTGCAGTCGGCGCTCTATTACCTCATCCACGAAGATATTTATCCTGAGCAGACTGAGCAGGGCGAACTGAAATTGGGCGACACACTGTTCCAATCGCTCCAGTCCAATTTTGGGGGCTACCAAACCATTGATCCGGGGGGCTACCAGATCATGCTGAAGTATCAGTCGCCCGAACACCCGGCCCGTCAGGTGAGCCTTGACGATGTTTTGTCCGATCGGGTTGATCCAGATTGGATTCGCGATCGCATGGTCTTTGTCGGTTATTTGACGCCCCAGGCCGGAGATGATTTTTACACGCCCTATAGTCAGGCCCAGACCGATGACCAGAAAATGCCTGGGGTGACCATTCATGCCCAATCAGCGAGCCAAATCCTTAAAGCCGTTCTCGACAATCAGCCTTTGCTATGGAGTTGGCCTAACCCAGTCGAAAGTCTTTGGATCTATGCCTGGGCCCTGACCGGTGGCATGTTGGCCTGGTACATCCGGCGTCCTTGGCGCTTGAGCTTAGCCGTACTGGCCGTGGCGGGTGGTCTCTATGCGGTTTGTTTTTTCGGCATATTACAGGCAGGGTGGATTCCGCTGGTACCGCCAGTCATCGCCCTGGGGGCAACCGCCTCTAGCACGATTACTGTGCTCAACCAAAAGCTCAAGGCAGAAAACCTACGCATCAGGACCGAGCTTGACATTACCCGGCGCCTACAGCAAATGATTTTGCCGCCCGAAGAGGAACTCCAGGCTATTTCTGAACTGGATATTGCAGGGTATATGGATCCCTGCGATGAAGTTGGCGGAGATTATTATGACGTACTCAGTTACCAAGGCCACTTGAAAATGGGTATCGGTGATGTCACCGGCCATGGCTTAGAGAGCGGACTGATCATGATTATGGTTCAGACAGCTGTCAGAAC
>JBCBOC010000669.1:0-2832 GCA_039821475.1 Cyanobacteria bacterium J06632_22
AGACCCTGGCGCAGATGCTTATGAACAGCGCTATCGACAACGACTGGTCAATAACTTACAGCGAAAGGCTCATAGCCTCGGCCTCACATTGATCCCAGATACCCAGACACCATTGCTCCCGGAAAGTGTTTCTTAGGAGAAGCCTCCTGTATTCTGCCTCCTACCTCCTAATGCTGAACGCTCTGAGTCTGACATTTAATGAGGGCGACCTACTTAGCATCATCTTTTACTCGCGTTCTCTTCTAGGAGACTGGCAGCCTATAGCCATCGCTAGGCCGTGAGTCCTAGAGCTGTTCTAACATGAGCCGTGTCGTCGAGCTCACCTGGTTCCCTAGGCGAGCAACAGCTTCCACGTCATAGGTAGTATCGGCATTGACGACCGTAGGGGACGGCACCTGCACGCTAAATTCGCCGTTCATGTCAGCGGTGACCGTCGTATCCACCAAGCTGGTGGCTCCCCCAATATTCAAAAAGCCGCCGGCAACAGCCGTTGTGCTATCGACGCGGATCTGGACCTGCGCATTGGGCTGCGTCCGACCCACCAGAGTAAAGCCCCGGGAAGAAATTTCAGCGCCGTTGCTATGGCTGGTGAATTCTGGCTGTAGCGGCAGGGTACTGCCAGCGTCAACCGCTGTGGTTTCGGGCGTCGTCGTGTCGGCTGCCGCCCCCACTTCAGTATCGATCACCTCAGGCGCTGAAGTGCTGGCGGTGACCACAATCGGCTGAGTAGCCGCGGCAAAAATTTTGCTATCGCCCCGCTGTAGTTGCCCTACGGCAATGGTCTCAGCGCTGACATTTCCCGACGATAGGCTGTAGCTGGCCACGTAGATACCGGGGGAAACCTCCTGGGCCTGCACCTGCCGTACTACGCTACCGTTTTCAATGAGCAGCACGGTAGCTTGAGCACCCGGCGTACCATTGACCGTGGCCAACAACGTTGCATCCTGGGCCAAGGGTTCAGTGGCATTGTGGGTCACGCTGTTAATGGCCAGTGCAGGCTGAGGATTTTCGACCGTAAAGCTCCAACTAGCAACACGACGCTGCCCTTGGGCATTACTGTACTCAACTTGGACCTGATGCTGGCCTGGGCTCAGATTCTGCGTCGGCTGATAGCTAAAGAAGTTGCGCGTGATAGAACTCTGCTCGGTGACGTCTTGGCCATCAATGAACAGGCGCACGGAACTCACTTCGACCGTCCCTGTACTGCTGTCAAACACGCCAGAGACTAGCGCATCAGCCGACACCGACTGACTGCCAACACCCGGCGTAACATCGACAACCCGCTGCGCCTGGGCAGGGCCAGCGGCTAACCCAGACACACTCAGCAGACTTGCTGTGCATAGAATGGCGGCTAAAGACTTTCTCATGATAAGTATTGTTCTCAAATGCTGACTGTATTGCTTTAATATTCGAATGCACGGTTGCCAATTTACCAGACTGGGCCCAGGATATTTATCCCTCAATTGAGGGATTCGGCTCTCATGATTGGCTGTTTTTCAGCATACAAAGATATTTTTTGTAACACTTCAACAGGCTGGCCCTCAGCCTTCCTGGACGGCTGCAATATTGCGTTCGTCGAATGGGTCTCCCAACCTTTCGACGGCTATCTCATTCAGATTCCGCAATAACAGGAGGATATGGCCGTCGCCACAAAGGCCCTTTTTAGGGTCTGTGCGCGACGGCGGCCACTTATAGCAACCGCCACAAACGTTTGTGCGCGGTTGCGGGCCACTTAGCGACCATACCAAGGGTTTCACAGCCAGAACTGTCCTCAGCGCTTGGCCCAACACGGTGCGCTGGGTTAACCCTGGAAGAAAATACGCCTATTGGGCCATTTTCTTAGAAGCAAAGTGGCGGTAGCTATAGATCCTGTCTCAGGAAGTTGTTCCAGGGTCTTGGAGCAGTTGTTGTATGTTGGTCACCAGTTGCCGAAGCGGCGTCGAGCGACTAAGGCAATGACGAAAGCCTGTCGGCAGATCGCAGTCATCGGCAGTTTTTGCTTCGGTGAGCACCACAATTGTCACCTTAAGAAGCTGTAACTGCTGCAACACCGCTTGAAGAACAGCCGAGTGAGTGTTGTCTTGCTCAATACTGTTATTTTCTCCCGTCTGGATCTGTTCAATATCAATGAGACAGAGGTCAGGTCGCTTATCTGTCGGAAACGACAACAGTTCCGAGACAGTTTTAGCAACAATAATTCGATATCCTTTGGCCTTGAGATAATCCGATACGCTACTGACCCACGCCTTACCGTCATCGATTAACAACAGGACAGGGGATTCAGCGGTCAGATCAGGCACCAACGACAGCGACGCTGATTTAACCGCTGCGGATACTTGACAGGGAATGTCTATGGTAAAACAGCTCCCTTGTCCCAGTTCACTCTCTACCTTGACGGTCCCGCCGTGGTGCTCAACAATCCGCTTGACCAAAGCCAGCCCCAGCCCCGTTCCCGCATGTTGACGGTTAAGATCACCATCTACCTGGATAAACGGTTGAAATAACTTCTCGCGGTCCTCAAGGGCAATGCCAATGCCGGTATCGCTCACGGACAGCCGCAGGTGTGCTGGCGCACTAGCGGCATTGGGCCGTTCCAGATCCGCTTTGAGCGTGACACGGCCACCCGTCGGGGTAAATTTCACCGCATTGTTCAACAGATTGATCAGCACTTGCCGGAGTCGGCGCTCGTCAACCAGCACATCGGGCCATGGGGCCGCCTTGGGTAACTCACAGCTGAGCACAATCTGTTTGGTGAGCGCCGACTCCGGCAAGTGCTGATCAATCTGTTGAACAATGCGGTGAAATTTACCCCGACGGGTGGCCGTGTCACGC
>JBCBOC010000482.1:0-3944 GCA_039821475.1 Cyanobacteria bacterium J06632_22
ACTAGGTCCACCATCAGTTGGCCGTTATCGCCCACGGCCGTCAAAATGCTGTCTCGCCACGTTTGAAAGGCGGCTTCTGGCAGGGTCAGCCGTTGGTTGACCCAATGGGACAGCGCCGTCGACAGGGCACCATAGGGCACAGCCTGCTGAGGCAACTGCTCAAACTTACCTGACAGCAGGACAGCCTGCTGCTCCCATAACCAGGGTTGAATTCCCTGAATCAGGGCCGATTTTCCCATCCCTGAGGACCCCGCAATCAGGGCGAGCTGGGTTGGCCCAAGGCGGCTTTGTTGCAGGCCCTGTTGCAGCTGTTCCAGGGCCGCCTCTCGGCCGTATAGCGTTTGAGACAGGGCGAACCGCTGGGGAATATCCTGGCGGGCTAGGTCGAAATGAGCAATCTGCCCATGGGATTTCCACGCTGTCAGACACTGCTGTAGGTCGTGCTTCAACCCCCAAGCGCTTTGATAGCGATGATCGGGCGCCTTGGCCAAGAGCTTCATCACCAGATCTGAGACTATGCTGGGCAGGTCAGCCTGACGCTCACTGGGGGGCTGGGGAAACTTTGCCAGGTGGGCATGAACCAGCTCTAGGGTATCTTCGGACGCAAAGGGCAACTGCTGTGTGAGCAGCTCGTACAGCGTGACGCCCAAGGCGTAAAAATCGGTCCGATAGTCAATACTGTGCCGCGTCCGCCCCGTTTGCTCTGGCGATAGGTAAGACAGTGTCCCCTCTAAGGTTTTAGTAGAAGTGCCCTCACTGGAAAACTCGGTTGCCATGCCAAAATCAATCAGCCTGACTTGACCACTCCTCGGCACAATCAGGATATTGGCCGGATTGATATCTTTGTGAACGATGCCGTGGTGATGTAGGGCCTGCAGTTGTTCGACAAGCTGTACGCCAATGGCTAGGCTTTCGGTGAGGGACAGCGAACCTTCTGCCGCCAGCCGCTGCTTCAGAGAAATTCCTTGACAGTCTTCCAGCACCAACACCAGTCGATTTTGATACCATTCCAGGCCGTAGGTCTGAATAACCTGAGTCGACTTGAGCTTCAACAGCAGGGCATATTCCCGGCGATAGCGCACCAGTTCCGAGGACGTGGGGTAGGCCTGCTGGGGCATTTTCAAAATGACAGGCCGCTGAGTTGCTTGCTGTAAAGCGCGAAAGATCTGGGTCCGTTCGCTTTCGTAGATCAGCTGAGTAGACTGATAACCAGGCAAAGACAGCATCGTATACCTCGGGTGCAGGGGTATTGCAGGACAAAAACAACAGACCACGGTCATTGTGGGGCTGGGTTGTTTCGACTTTCCCTAAAGTGCCCAGGGTGCCGGGTGGGTTCAAGACGAGTTCAAAAAATAGGACGCTTATCGTAAGGAAATATTTCTGAGGTGGTAGATTGACAATCAGCATTCACCACGAGTGCATGACCGCTCTCTAGCCCGCCGTCCCCGCTATACCTGATGAGTTTTGAACATAAGCCCCGTATTCTCTTCCTCTATGGCTCCCTGCGGGAGCGGTCCTACAGTCGCCTGCTAGCCGAAGAAGCGGCCCGCATCATTACGGACTTTGGCGCAGAGGTAAAATTCTTTAACCCTCGTGGGCTGCCCCTCCATGGTGCTGAGCCCGACACCCATCCCAAGGTGCAGGAGCTGCGCGAACTCTCCCTCTGGTCCGAAGGTCAAGTGTGGTCTAGTCCGGAACTTCATGGCAACATCTCCGGCCTAATGAAAACCCAAATCGACTGGATCCCCCTTAGCGTTGGGGCCGTCCGACCGACCCAGGGCCGGACCCTCGCTGTCATGCAGGTGTCTGGGGGGTCTCAGTCCTTTAATGCCGTCAATACCCTGCGCATTTTGGGCCGTTGGATGCGCATGTTTACCATCCCTAACCAGTCTTCAGTGGCTAAGGCCTACCAGGAGTTTAACGACGACGGCACCATGAAAGCGTCCGCCTACCGAGACCGCGTGGTCGATGTAATGGAAGAGCTTTACCGCTTTACCCTACTGCTGCGGGACCAAGTAGATTACCTCACCGATCGCTACAGCGAACGCAAGGCTGCCGCCGCTAAGCAGGCGGCGGAAACGGCGAAAAAGGCTTTGAGCTAGCGTGGCCTGCACCCAGTGGTGGGTCAACGCTTGATGCTGCACTAGGCCGTCATTGCCTCGGCGGGCGTCTCGGTCGGGGGATCGATCAACAACGCGACGGGTACCGGTAAGCTCAGGGTAAAGTGGGTGCCTTCCCCCAGTAGACTCTCTACGGTGACGGTACCCCCTAACATCTCGATTAGCTGTCGGGTAATAGTCAGCCCCAGGCCCGTGCCGCCGTAGGTACGCGTTGAGGACGTATCAGCCTGGGTAAAGGGCTCAAACACTTGGTCAAGCTGCTCTGTGGCAATGCCAATGCCGGTGTCAATCACGTGAAAATCAACCCATGCGTGGCCTGCCTGCCATGGATCGCCGTCCTGTAGCCGATCGGTAATGGCCAACGTGACTTGGCCCTCGTGGGTAAATTTGTTGGCGTTGCTCATCAGATTCAACAGGCACTGCCGCAGCTTATTCGAGTCGGTCTCCAGCTGATCAACGCGACTGCGGTCCTCCAGCTTGAGCGTATTGCCCTGGGCGTTAGCCACCGGATATAGGGTAGACATGACCTGATCGATCAAGGCCTTAAGGCTCGTTGGACGAATTGTCAGCGCCATCTGGCCAGATTCAATTTTGGAGAGATCCAAAATACTGTCAATTAGCCCCAACAGGTGCTTACTGGACCCCTGAATGCGCTGTAGATCGGGAATAAAATCGGGCTGCCCCAGGCTATCGGCATCCTCCTCCAGCATTTCGCTATAGCCAATAATGCTGTTTAAGGGGGTGCGCAGCTCATGGCTCATATTCGCCAAAAAGCGGCTCTTGGCCTGGGTGGCGGCTTCAGCGGCATCTTTAGCCTGTACCAGTTCTGTCGTACGTTCACTTACCCGTAGCTCCAGCTTTTGATTGCTCTCTTCCAGGGCCGAAAAGGAGCCCCGAATCTGTTGCGCCATGTGGTTAAAGGTCTGGGCCAAAATGCCAATTTCATCTTGGGTGACCACCGGTACCGATTGGCTATACACGCCGTCTTTGAGCTGCAGGGCTGCTTCTGTAATCAGGGCAATGGGGTGGGTAATTCGGTGAGACAGAAAATAAATACCAGAGAGCAGCAGCCCGGTACCCGACAGCCCCACCACCAAAATCAAGTAGGCCAAATGGCGCGCCGGGGCAAACGCTTCAGTTTGGTCAATTTCTGCCAGTAGGGCCAGGTTTTGATCGGCCACCCAGCGATAGACCCCCACCACCGGCACACCAGCGTAATTTTCATACAGGGCTGCACCATTCTGTCCTGAAATCGCCGCATCAATAGCCAGACTGCGGGCCTCTGTGGCCCCGATTTGAGACGCTTCACTCGCAGCAATAAAGGTATTGGTTTGCTCCAGCTGCCCCACCAAATACGTTTTGCCCGTTTCCCCTAGCCCGGTGCGATCGCGAATTAGAGAATCGATTTCGTTCAGGTCTAGCTTGACTGACAAAACGCCTGCCCGACTGCCGGATTCACCCATAATGGGCGTGGCAAAGGTCATGGTAATTCGGCCCGTAACCGGGGACCGATACAGCGTCGGCATAATGTCCGCTGTATCTTCGGTAAAGTAAGTGGTGGTGGCGCCTAGGGGACGATAAGTACTCTCCAGGTCTTTATTTGTCGAAAAGAGAACAATGCCCCCCTCTGACAAGATCGAGACCTCCTTCAGGGCAGGCTTAATTTGGCTAATGTTGTCAAAATACTCATTGAGCGCCGTATAGGCCTCGTCAGCGGTGCGTGTTGTTGAAAGCTGCTGCGTGTAGGTCTGCACCTCTGGCAGGTTTGCGAGTAGCAAAACATCCTGGGTTTGCGACTGAAACCAATAGCTGATGTCATTTTCC
>JBCBOC010000513.1:0-3692 GCA_039821475.1 Cyanobacteria bacterium J06632_22
ACTCTTTTCCATCAAGCTTTGAGACATCTTGAGTACTCGTCTTCGAGGTAGCAGCGGTACAATCCACTTCAGCAAAAAGCTCAACTGTCGCTCGTTAATCTTGATCAAGTCTCCTTTCATCATCGCGTCATAGCCGCATTGGGCCACGGACTCAGCGGTGGCGGCATTATCCCAGGCATCCACACCTTGCAGATCCCCCGCGGCGGTAAAGCCGGTGGCCACGGCACCCGGACATAGGGCCGTCACGGTAATGTTCTTATCTGACAGTTCCTGATCAATTGCTTGAGAAAAAGACACCACAAAGGCTTTGGTGGCGTAGTACACCGCCTGTAGCGGCCCCGGCAAAAAGCCTGCGGTGGAGGCGACATTCAAAATCTTGCCAGTGTTACGCTGCACCATACCCTGCAGGTACAGATGGGTCAGGCTGACTAGCGAGGTCATATTCACTTGCATCATGGCCCGATCCTTGGCCAGGTCTCGTTCATAAAACTTGCCGTGGCCACCAAACCCAGCGTTGTTCATCAAAATATCTACCTGTATGCCTGCTGCTTCGGTGGCGGCAAAGATCTTCTCGGCAGCGGCGGGCTGGGCTAGGTCGGCTGCAATGACGGTGGCGGTGATGCCGTGGGCTTTTTCTAATTCTGCCTTGAGGTCATTTAAGACAGCTTCGCGACGGGCGACGAGCACGAGGTCACCGCCTTTGGCGGCGTGTAAGCGGGCCAGTTCGGCACCAATGCCGCTAGACGCGCCTGTAATTAATGCAGTGTTTGTCATGATGTCCTGGGGTCGTGGTTTGTCTGGGCTGGGAATTCGATTGAACGTTCATTCAACTTAGGCCAAAATTTTTTGACTGTTTGCAGTCCTTGGCACTTAATTGGCTTTGACGCCATTCCAGCAGGCTATGGCGGCAGCGTCACGGTGTTCGGCGGTGAGGTCGAGTTGACCAAACAGGTGGAGTTTTGAGATCGCAACCACACTGCCATTAATAATCGCCAACATCAGCGGCATCTCCATTGTTTGTAAATGCCCCTCGGCCATGCCCTGGGTCACAAAATCGATGACTGGAGCCACGTAGCGATAGCCCTCCTCCTGCACCTCGGTCGAAATAATCGGCGAGGCTGAGCACTGCTCTAAAAAAGACAGGCGGGCAGGGTAGACCAATAGATTGTCGAGGGCGTTTTGCCAAATGAGTAAGAATCTTTCTGCGTAAGGTTTCTGGCTGTCGTACCCGCGAAAGGCATCGGCGGCTAAGGCCTGCTTTTGCGCTAGGTACAGCTCGTTAATCAGCACCTCCTTATTCTCAAAGTAGTGATAAATCGTGCCCGGGGAGACCCCAGCCCGCTTGCTGATCTGTGACATGGGCGTGGCATGGATGCCCTTCTCTGCAATCAGCGCCAGCGTCGCCTCCAAAATAAGCCGTCGTTTATCACTCGATTGAACGTTCATTCGATAATGATAGGCAGTATATTTGAGTCCGTCAACCCCAGGCCGCCTCTGCCACCGCCTATCGTTATGTCTTTCCCCATGCACCGATATTTGCGCCCGTTGCGCGCTCGAGATCGCGACCAGGCCCATCGGGCCTCCACTCAGCTAGAGCTGCTGTTCGACCTGGTGGTCGTGATTGCCATTGCCGCAGCGGCCCATGGCCTGGCCCACGAGATTGAATCGGGCCACCCGATGATGGGCGGTTTACAGTATGGCTTGGCTTTCTTTGCCATCTGGTGGCCGTGGAATCTGTTTACGTTTTTTGCGAGCAGTTTTGACAACGATGATGTGGCCTATCGCCTCAGCGTGATGGTGATGATGTTCGGGGCCATGATGGTGGCCGCCAGTATGCCGATTATTTTTGAGCATGGGCGACTCACCTACGGCTTTCTGGGATATATCATCTTTCGGGTGGTGTCGGCGCTGCTGTGGCTGCGGGTGGCGCGGGCTAACCCTCATCTACGACAGACTGCTTTACGCTACAGCGTCGGGCAAATTGTCATGCAGGGAGTTTGGGCAATTGCGCTCTTTGCGGTGCCCCTGTGGAGTGTGTGGCGTTGGGGTTGGGCTGCGATCGCAACCTTGGGTGAGCTGTTGGTCCCCTGGTATGCCGAGCAAGCGGCGGCTACCCCCTGGCACCGTCGCCACATTATCGAGCGGTTTGGTCTGCTGAACATTATTGTGCTGGGGGAGGCCCTCTTAAGCAGTACCCACGCGATTACCGATTCCATTCACCAGGGCTTTAGCGGGTCGCTGTTGTTATTGGCGGTGTGTGGCGCTGCCATAGGCTTTTCCCTGTGGTGGCTCTATTTCTGTGATGAAGAGCATCTTGAGAGTATTACCCGACGCCGAGTCTTTGTGTGGGGCTATGGACACTTTTTGGTGTTTTCTGCTGGGGCTGCTGTGGGGGCGGGGTTGAGTGTGATGGCAGTGGCACTGGCCGCTGAGCCTACAGTGGTTGCGAGTGTAGAAGCGGTTGCGCAGGGTGTGACGCGTGAGATGGCTGCATGGGCGATCTCAATTCCGCTGGGGTTTTACGTTTTGGGAGTCTGGCTTGTTCGCGATCGCTACCGACTTCGCAGTTGGCACAGTTCGCTGCTGTTGTTGTTCGCAGTACTGATTATTTTGTCGGGGTCACTACCCTACGCACCGCTGCCTGCAACATTACTATTGATAATTTGTTTGGTGATGCGGCTGCGCAGCTAAAGACTTTGCCAGTATCCTTCAGATAAATGTAGCGACTTCAACCCTAAACAAATTATGGTAGCGAGAAGACGGGCGCTCAGAATATGGCCGAAGCAGTTCCTTCATCGTGCGACTCAGGCCTTGGCTGCTGGGCTTGTGGCTGTGCTAGCGGCATCATCATCGGCTCGCTCTGCTGAAAATATCTACTTCGACTACGGTCCCTTAGGGCGGGTGCTACCGGTGTCTTCGCTAGAGGCCTATGCCGCTGATGGCACAGTGGATGAGGTGCTAGCGCCTTATCTGGATCTATTGCCAGCCGGGGCTCAGGCTGAACTGCAACAGATTTTGTCTATGCCCTTGACAGAGCTCTCGCCCCAAGCCGCAGAAAATCTCTATAGTCCCTTTGTGCTATCCCAATGGTTGGAGGCGCCCATCGGGGCACAGGTGCTGCTGCGGACGGGAGAAGGCTTCCAAACCGCCGGGCGATTCAACGGACAGCAGGCTTTGAGGGGGGCTATGGTGCTGGCAGCGGCTGATCCCGACGGGCTGACCCTGCTGAATATTTTGCGCTATTTCCCCACAGACGGCATCCGCATCGATTTGGTGAAGCTGTTGGCCTTGGGGCAGGCGATTCAAACCAACTTCGAGACCACTGAGCAACTGGTGGTAGATATGACCCAGTTATCGCAGGCCGCCGCTGCGACAGAGCCTGAATTAGACTACGGGGCGCTACCGTTGTTGAGCGAGATGACACCCTTTGAGGTGGCAGAGCGGTCTTTGATGGTAGAGGACCCAGGGCGCAATCGCAGCTTCCCGGTCGATCTCTACTTTCCTCGTGACTTAGCGGCAGGCCCGATACCCGTGATGGTTTTTTCCCACGGCTATGGCGATACCCGCACCAATCCGGGCTTTGTGGAACTGGCCCGTAGCCTCGCCGCCAATGGCTTTTTGGTTGCCCTGCCAGAGCATATTGGTAGCAACGCTGCCTATCAGGAGGATCTGGCTCTGGGGCTCGTCGACGA
>JBCBOC010000355.1:0-4903 GCA_039821475.1 Cyanobacteria bacterium J06632_22
ACCGCCACCTCAGCCAAATGATGCCGCTGTTTCAGGTCAAGCTGGACCTACAGCAGGCCAATGTGAAGCCTCTACAGTTGGACGGCCTCACCATTGAGCGCTATCCCCTAGCCGAGACCCAGGCTAAGTACGAACTGCGCTTTAACCTGCAAGAGACTGACCAGGGCATTACCGGTCAGGTGGAGTACAACTGCGACCTGTTTGATCCATCCACCATCGAGCGAATGGTGGGCCACTTCCAGATTCTGTTGGCTGGCATTGTGGTCAATCCTCAGCAGTCCATTGCTCAGCTGCCACTGCTTAGCCAGGCAGAACAACAAACCCTGCTAGTTGACTGGAACCAGACCCAGCGAGACTATCCCACCCATTTCTGCATCCACGAGCTGTTTGAGGCCCAGGCCCAGGAAACGCCGGATGCCCCAGCGCTGACGGATGGGCAACGCGCTCTTTCCTACAGGACGCTTAACCAAGCAGCGAACCGGTTGGCCCACCACCTAAGAGAATTAGGCGTCGGTGCAGAAACTCGCGTGGGCGTTTGCCTACCGCGTACCGCTTCACTGGTGGTGAGCCTGCTGGCCATTCTCAAGGCGGGCGGCACCTACGTGCCTCTGGACCCGGCCTACCCATCGGAACGGTTGGCATTTATTGTCGAAGATGCTGATATTGCGATTCTGTTAGCGCAGGATATCTCACCAGACGTTCTTGCCAGCGGCGTGGTCAAAGTTGTCGATCCACAACAGATTCCAGACACTGAGCAAACAAGTAATCTAGAAAAACTGGCTACCTCCAATACCCTTGCCTACGTAATCTACACCTCAGGCTCCACCGGACGGCCTAAGGGCGTTGCCATTGAGCATCGCAGCACGGTTGCCATGCTGCACTGGGCTCGCTCAGAATTCTCTCTAGAAGATCTCTATGGCGTGCTGGCCGCCACGTCCGTCTGTTTTGACCTGTCCGTCTTTGAAATTTTTGTGCCCCTGAGCTGGGGTGGCCGGGTAGTACTGGTGGAAAATGCCCTGGCCCTGCGAGACCTATCGGAATCGGCAAATGTGCGACTGGTCAATACGGTGCCGAGCGTTCTAAACCAGCTACTAAAGGTGGGCCAGCTGCCAGCCTCTGTGCGGACCGTAAACCTAGCCGGAGAAGCACTCCCGGCGACGCTCGTGCAAAAGCTCCAGCAAACGCCGCAGGTCCAAAAGATCTATAACCTCTACGGCCCGTCAGAAGACACCACCTACTCCACCTGCGCACCGCTGCACGAGGCTGCTGCCACCGGGCAAATTCCCATCGGCAGTCCCATTGCCAATACCCAAGCCTATGTTCTCGACCATCAACAACAGCCGGTGCCCGTCGGGGTGGTAGGTGAACTTTACCTGGGTGGTTCTGGCCTAGCCAGGGGCTACCTCAATCGCCCTGAGCTAACAGCAAATGTCTTTTCTTCGGTTGTTCTGCCCTTAATTAATGGTCAGCAGCGTCTGTATAGAACTGGCGACCGGGTCCGCTACCGTGCCGATGGCCAGCTGGAATTTTTGGGCCGTTTCGACCACCAGGTCAAGATTCGTGGCTTCCGCATTGAAATTGGCGAAGTGGAAGCGGTTCTACGACAGCAACCGGCCGTGCAAGATGTTATCGTGGTGGCCCACGGTGAGACAGACCAACAGCTGGTGGCCTATGTTGTTCTAAATGTTGTTGAAAATAATCTTCAGGAGCAGACGCGGGACCGGGCAAAAGACCCGGTAAATGAACTGCGTCATGCACTGTCTCAACAGCTTCCCGCCTATCTGGTGCCCACGCTATGGGTAACGCTCGATGCCCTGCCCCAGCTGCCCAACGGCAAAATTAACCGACGGGCCTTACCGCTCCCGCAAGTCAATACGGCTGCCGACTACGTTGCTCCCAGATCCCCACTCGAAACCACCCTGGCTGAAATTTGGGGCGATGTTCTCCACCGGGAGCGCGTCAGCATCCACGACAACTTCTTTGAGCTGGGGGGCCATTCCCTGCTGGCGATTCAGATTATTGCCCAGGCAGAATTTGCCTTGGGCTGCAAAATTCCCCTACGTACCCTGTTCCAAGCGCCTACCATTGCTGGGTTTGCCCTACAGGTGACAGAACAGGTGGCAACACAGCCAGAAAACAGCCGTCTGGAAGTCGCCACGCCAACGAATTCCCTGCCGCAGCTGGTGGTCGATGTTGACCAGCGCCACGCCCCCTTCCCCCTAACCGATATTCAACAGGCTTACTGGCTGGGACGAGCTAAAGCCTTTGAACTAGGCAATATTGGTACCCACGGCTATCGAGAAATTGAGGTGACGGGGCTGGCTGTTGCTCAGATCGAGCAGGTACTCAACCGTCTGATTGAGCGCCACGATATGCTGCGGGCCGTAGTCAACCCTGACGGTCAGCAACAGATTCTGACCGAGGTTCCCCATTACACCATCCCCTTTACCGACCTGCGTTCTAACACGGCGGTACATATCGCGCAGGCATTGGCACAGCTGCGCGACCGCCTGTCTCACCAGGTCTTTTCTCCTGACCAGTGGCCCCTCTTCCAAATCGAGGCGGCCCAGCTCAGTGATAACAGGGTCAGGTTCTATGTCAGCTTTGATGTGCTCATTGGTGATGCCTGGAGCTTCCAGCTGTTGGGTAAAGAGATGGCCCAGCTGTTGCGCGGAGATGCACTCCAGCCGTTAGCGGTCAGCTTTAGGGATTATGTTGTCGCAGAGCAAGCGTTTCGCCACACCCCGGCTTACCAACAGGCGCTGGGCTACTGGCAAGACCGCCTGCCAACCCTGCCCCCTGCCCCAGACCTGCCCCTTACCCAATCGCTGTCACAAATTACAGCCCCCCAGTTTGAACGGCGCAGCGGCCAACTGGCAGCGGCCCAGTGGCAGCAACTAAAGCAGCGGGCCTACCGTGCTAACCTCACGCCTTCAGGGGTTATGCTTGCCGCCTTTGCAGAGGTGCTGTCCACCTGGAGCCGCCAGCCCCAGTTCACCCTTAATCTGACACTGTTTAATCGTCAGCCTCTGCACCCCGACGTCAACCGCCTGGTAGGAGACTTTACAGCGTCTCTGCTGCTGGCCATCGATAGTCAGGAAACAGATTCTTTTACTACCCGTGCCCAGCGGCTGCAAACCCAGCTATGGAATGACCTGGACCACCGCGCCGTGAGTGGCGTTCAGGTGTTGCGAGACCTGGCCCGCCAGCAAAACCGTAGTCCTGGGGCGCTGATGCCGGTGGTGTTTACCAGTACCCTAAATCAGCCTATTCCTGCCAGCGAGCAGGCGGCTTGGCAGTCTGAAACCGTCTACAGCGTCAGTCAAACCTCTCAGGTTTACCTAGACCATCAGATGTCTGAAATTGCTGGGGCGCTAGTGTTTAACTGGGATGCGATCGCAGATCTGTTCCCCGCTGGCATGCTCGACCAAATGTTCTCGGCCTACGAGCAACTGTTACACCAATTGGCGGAGACGGACGCCGCCTGGCAGACCTATCCTCAGCTGGCTCCCACAGATCATGTGGCTGCGTTTAACCAAACTGGTGCAGCCGTTCAAAAGACAGGAGAACTGCTATTACATTCTCTGTTCTGGCAACAGGTTGAGAAACAGCCGGACACGCCCGCCGTCATCACGCCGGAAAGAACGCTCACCTATCAGACCCTCGCCCAACAGGTACAGGTTCTAGCCCAACAGCTCCGTCCAATGGTGCAGCCTAACCAGCTGGTGGCGGTGTCTATTCCCAAGGGGTGGCAACAGGTGGTGGCCGTGCTGGGCATTCTCACCGCTGGGGCGGCCTATGTACCAATCGACCCTGACCTGCCTCAGGAACGCCGCTGGCAACTGATGGCCGATACCGCAGCCCAGGCGGTTGTGACGACGGCAGCGACGCCCGATTGGCCTAACGGTGCGATCCAAATTCTCTTAAATGAGCAGTTACAAACGCCTGATGACGATGTCTCTTTACCCCAGCCGGTTCAGTCTGAGACCGACCTGGCCTATGTGATTTATACCTCGGGCTCCACGGGTACGCCTAAAGGGGTGATGATTGACCATCGGGGGGCGGTCAACACGATTCTGGATATTAACCAGCGGTTTGAGGTGGGGAATTGCGATCTCATTTTTGCCCTCTCCTCCCTTAGCTTTGATCTGTCGGTTTACGATATCTTTGGCACCCTGGCCGCTGGGGCCGCAATTGTGATGCCCGCTGCCAACCAGGTTAAAAATACGGCCCACTGGCGCAATCTGCTGGTGCAGCATCAGGTAACCGTTTGGAATTCTGTCCCGGCGCTAATGGGGCTGCTGTTGTCGGAGTTAAGCGTCTCTGGCAATTCTTCCGAAATTTTAGACAGCTCCCTCCGATTGGCGATGCTAAGCGGCGACTGGATTCCGCTGACTCTGCCAGAACAGTTTAAACAACAGTTTTCTGACGCTCAGCTCATCAGTCTGGGTGGTGCCACAGAAGCGTCCATTTGGTCCATTGCCTACCCCATCGAAACGGTGGACCCAAGCTGGCACAGCATCCCCTACGGTCGTCCTCTGGCTCACCAACAGTGGTACGTGTTGGATGAGAATCTGCACCCTTGCCCCCCTTGGGTAACCGGGCAGCTACATATCGGCGGGGTGGGTTTGGCCCAGGGCTATTGGAACCGCCCAGAACTCACTACAGAGCGGTTTATCACCAATCCACTCAATCAAGCCTCCACAGCTCTTGATAAAGATATTCACGGGGGCAAGCTCTATAAAACCGGCGACCTGGGCCGCTACCTCCCTCACGGCACCCTAGAATTTTTAGGACGAGAAGACTTTCAGGTAAAGGTCAACGGCTATCGGGTTGAGCTGGGCGAAATTGAGTCTGCCCTGCAGCAGTATCCGGCTATCTCTTCTGCCGTCGTGGACGCAGT
>JBCBOC010000339.1:0-5018 GCA_039821475.1 Cyanobacteria bacterium J06632_22
GCAATGTATCGGACGGTGATGCAGAAGCTGCAGAAACTGCTGTACAGGCACCCAAGGCCGCGCCCACGTATCGTCTGTGTCAGATTGACAAAGAGGGTCAGGTCAGGGCACAGTCCTGTCCCCCAGCGCAGGTTCCTGTTATTAGTATGGCGATTGTCCGTCACCAAAAGCTGGTTAAGCTGGGGGCTCGAAAAACGGCCATTGAAGACAATCTAAAACGGGTCGTGGAAACCCTGGGTGATTTGAAGACGCTATTGACTTGAAGGCCGCCTCAATTCAACGCATTCAGGTGGGTCAGCGCCCTGGCTACCAGCCCCAAGTGCCGACCCCGCCTTTGAAGGGGCCAACAATTTTTGACGTAATCCAACCCCCGTAAAAATCGCCTACCTGGGATTGAACTTGTTCTTCGTCGACATAGCAGGCGCTCATTTTACTGGGATAGAACGCGATGTAGTCTGCGATGTCGACGAAACGTGATGTGGGCTCCCCGTAAGCCCAGGCCGCATCTACCACGGCATGGTCACCCACTTGAACGGTGTAGTACTTTGCCATACCCTTCCATTCACAAAAGCTCGCCTTAGCGGTCTGCTGCAAGTATTGCATTTGAATATCTGCCGGGGGAATGTAGTAAACCGGCGGATGGCTAGTTTCTAGGACACGTTGCGATCGGACGGTGTCTGCCAGCGTGATCGTGCCGAGGACGACGCGAATGCGTTCTGATACGGGTTCGAGAGCCGGGGGGCGGGGATAGTCCCAGACCGACTCTTGGCCAGGACCGGGTTCAATTCGCCGAGTCATGATGATGATCTGTACTGCGTGCAATCTATTCGTGCTACTCCCAACGCTGAATATCGCGTTGGGCCTGCTCATAGGCGGCTGTTCCTTTAGGAATTAGGCGTGCCGCCTGAATGGCTTCATTATTGCGCCCTTGGGCTGCTCTTGCTTGGGCGATGCTGAGCATTTTTTGGCTCCATTCGTCAATGAGCCCCTGCGCTGCGGCATATTCTGCTTGCCCGGCGGGAACCTGCTGCAATAGGAAGATGGCAGACTGATAGGTACTGGCCTGTCCGGTGCGAGGGAGGTTTTGAGCCTCTTGGATGATGGCTCTGCTGCGTTGGCGCTGTTGCCAGAAGGCAATGCGCTGTTGGGCCTGCTGAGAGACGGTTTGTTGATCGGCCGGAACGAGCTGAGCCGCTGCGATCGCACCTTCTAAATTACCGCTGGCAGCTCGACCCTCTGCCATGTCCAAAATCACCCGACTCCAACGATTAATATCGGCCTGGGCGTCTTCATAAAACGCATCTCCAGGTTGAATCTGCCGTGCGATCTCAATGGCTTCAACAAATCGCGAGGCTTGGTTCGGTTCGATGGATTGGCGAGCCGATTCGAGTAACGCCCGGTTGGTCTGACGGTTAGCGCCGCCGCCATTGTTGCTATTGGCCGAGGCTGCAATCAGCTCAGACGGATCGCTGATGGGCGTCTCCGAGATAGCGTCGCCCGCATCGGGGTCATCTACAGGTCGTCCTTGATCGGGGTCAACAGGCGTTTCCTCATTTTCTGTTTCGTTAGCCTCTTCGTTCACCTCATCTACAGGCGCCGCCCCATCTTCTTCATTGGGCGGTTCGGGCGCGGTGTCATTGCTCTCCGTCTCGGTTGATTCGTTCCCTTCTGCAGCATTGCCGTCTGTATCATTGCCGTCTGATCTATTTTCCTCTGCCGCTGGTGGCACAGTGGACTCGTCATCCCCATCGCGGTCAGGAGATGCCTCGTTTGGACTGCCGTCGAAGGTCGCCCATTCCGGCAGGGAAAGGTTGCTCACTGCGGCTTGCAAGAAGGGTAAATTGCGGACGGCTACTCCCCCGAGCAAGAGCAGCGCCACCAGCAGTCCCCAGGCTGTGAGGGACCCACCACTGCCCGAGCGCACCGGGTCCTCGGGTGGTTCAACGGTCGTGGTGGGGTCGGGTTCGGTGGTGTAACTCTCTGGCAGGGTCAGGTCGAGTTCCGGCGTGACAACAGTATCCGCGTCTGAGCCAGTCTCTTGGAACCCGTCCATGCCATGGACAGCCACATTGCCTACGGGTACATCGGCCGCCAAAATATCTACATCTTCGATCGTTGCGAGTCCGCCCATGGCCCCCTCGATCGCCCCACCTGTCGACCTGCTGCCCGATGGGGATAGCTGTAGGTTTTCTAGGGCGCTTTGGGGCAGCACCACCATGAATTTTTTGTCTTCAGGAATGACCGCCACAGGATTTTGTACGGGTCTCCAATGGTGTTCGCACAGCTCTGGCAGACGCGTCTTGAGATAGTCACTTATATGGGCGAGGGTAAAACAGCCGTGGTAGCGTAGCCCTTCTAGCAGTGCTGCTGTAAACAGACCGTGGCGTACTGCTAGCGTCTCGTGGGAGAACTCATCGGGTTGGCAGGACAGTAGCAGCGGCAACCCTGCCGCTTTGGCCAGTTCCAGGGTTTGAGCACCAATCTGTTGGCCCGCCAACGCGCTCTGACTCCGGTTCATATCTAGAATCAGCAGCTGATTTTGAGTTGGGGCTTGCTGAAGTAGATCAATGACATCGCGCAGTTTAAGACCTGTTTTGGCAACATTGGCTGGATCGCCATCGACGGGCATTAGATAGTCTTCACCTTCGGACTGAGCCCCATAGCCACTGAAAAAGACCCATAGCTGATCGTCCGGTGCCAGCTTTTGCTGGCAGATCACCTGTAGCCATTCCAAGATGGCACGCTGGTCGGGATAGACTGCCTCATGGCGAGTCGACATCGACAAATCGCTCAGCAGGACGCTTTGGGCATCGTCGAACCCCACCTCGTCCAGCAGGAAACGATGAAGCGCTAGGGCATCGTTCTGCGCCTGCATGAGGGGTTGAAAATGGTGATACTGGTTAATGCCGATAGAGATCGACCAATAATTAGACATTCGTTGACGTCGCGATTAGGTGGAGAGAACCCAGGGTATCTATTGGCATCAAACCGGATTGGCCTCAAACCGGACTGGGCATCGGACTGGGTCAGCGTCAGATGTCATTAGACCGGGACAGCACCGATTTGCATAAAATCGGACTCAAGGAAGGTAAACCTTGGCCACATCCAGAAGGGCGTTTTCCCGAGAGAAAGCGATAGACTTTCAGCCAGACGTGGTTTAGCCTGCGCCATTTTACGTTAAGACTGGAGGTAGGTGATCCTGCTGGGCCCATAACGTATTGGTATTGGCATTGCAGCCTTGTCCTAACGGATCGGGCAGCGGCTATAAAACTTAGTTGGTGTCCAATAAGGTACCGTTTTCCAAGTTTTACCGAGATACTCTTCCCAAATTTATCGGCATATCGTACTTTAACTTGCTGATTTGCGTTCCGGTGACCTGGGTCGGACTCGCAGAATTAAGGGTTTTCTCTGAGACCGCGGTGAAAATTGTCATGGACGATATCCGTGGCGGTGTGTACCTGTGTGTATCAAGGGGGAATGTCGTGGTAACGCTAGACTCACCACTGGGAGCAATCAGAACTGAGAGTAAGCGTGGTGACTGCAGAAGCGGCGGGTTCGCGACTAAACTAGATGACTATTGCGCCCAAGCTTATCCCTACTGATCGACACTTCTAGGAATCTGGGAACGTTGGACCCAAGTGGTTGGGTTGTTGCAGTTTGTCGCTAAGGCCATGTCGGCTAGGGCAATGGGTGCAGCTGTGTTGCTTAGCGCATGACCCTATGGCGGGGTAGCCTTCTGCCAATGAAGTAGGCGATGGCTATATCTGGTCGTCCTGTCAGGATGGCCATGCAGTAATGCAGTCTCATGGATTGTTTATTGTTCGCTGATTGATATCTACAGTTCTCTTACGGAGTATTTGCCCCCATGCTGTCATCCCGGGTACAGCTGCTACAGCGGTCGGTTCAGTCTTTTCAGCTAGCGCTATTTCGACGTTCGGTTTTGGCTCCGCTGGGTATGGCTGCGCTCATCGGCACAACTGGCAGTCTGTGGTTGACGGAAGCTTTGATTATGCCGAAGGCGGCATCTGCCTATACAGCTCGCCTTGACCTTTATTTGACCCATGAGCAGGGCGAAGATTACGACAGCTTTCTGCGCCGCGCCGAAATGGCCGCTCGGGCCGGTGCCCAGCGTAGCTTTGACCAAGATTTGTTGATCACTGAAGTGACGATCAATGTCGTGGCGGAGAGCGATGGTCTTTCGGTCACTGTCCTGACGCTGAAGGTGGATCGCCGACAATGGCAGCAGCACCCTGAGACTAACTACTGGGCGACTTACTACAGCTCTGCTCGACTATGGTTGAGTCCGTCGGCAGCTGAGCTGGCTCAGTGAGTTCCTGAGTGAGCGGTTAAGCCAGATGGGTAGCTTGGTGCTCCAAGCAGTAAGTCTTGACAGAAAAGATACCGTTTGCGATCGCAATCGTTTACTATTGATGGGTTGTCCAGTTTTTCGATACGGTTATGGCGGTTCCAAAGAAGAAAACCTCTAAATCTAAGCGCAGTATGCGCCGGGCTACCTGGAAGCGCCAGGCAGCACTACAGGCCCAGCGAGCGCTGTCCTTAGGTAAGTCAGTGCTAACCAATCGCTCTAATAGCTTCGAATATCCTAGCGATGAAGATGAGGACGAGGACGAAGAGTAAGGTCTGATTCGTTAGCGGTCTCTACATTTTCGGTCTCTTATCGCTTGTACCACTTCTACCCGCGCCGTTTTATCGTGTGCCGGATGGTTTGTGAATTCTCGATCTGAAATGCTCCATCTGGCTGATCTGCTAGATGGAGCATTTGTTGTTGGTGTCTAGACAGCTGGCACGATCTCACCGTTAGGACGTGGTGGTCTGTGCTCAAAGGTTTTCGAATATTGTATAGCCCACAAAGTGTATAGCCTACAAAGGCCCTTTGGTTTGTGTACGACAGCGGGCCACTTGGGGGCAATGCTGGGTCATTGAGCGCCAGAATTGTTCGAAGCAAAGTGGTGAGAGCTATAACGGGGGCGCCGAAGCGGTGAACGTGTCGTTGGAGA
>JBCBOC010000551.1:0-3497 GCA_039821475.1 Cyanobacteria bacterium J06632_22
CAGGGGCTTGAAGCTAGCGGTTTCTAGGGTCTATATAGAAGTTTGCGATCGCATTTTCTGATGCAGATGCCGACTGGCCGCAGCGGGATCTTCGGCCTGCATGATGGCGCGAACCAGTGCTACACGCGTTGCACCCGCGGCTGTCACCGTGTCGAGGTTTTCTAAATTCACGCCACCAATGACAAAGAACGGCATCGTGGCCTGGGCTAAGGCGTAGCGTACGTAGTCAGGTCCTGAGGCTGCTTTACCGGGTTTAGTCGGGGTTTCAAAGAAAGGCCCGACGCCAATGTAATCTGCTTTTTCGGCCACAGCGCGGGCCAGTTCGTCGGGGTTCGTGGTCGAGCGCCCGACAATTTTGTGGGGACCTAGGATGTCGCGAGCTGCAGCCATCGGCAAATCTTGCTGACCCAGATGCACGCCATCTGCCTCGGCGGCCCGAGCCAGATCAACCCGATCGTTCACGATAAACAGCGCGCCATAGCGATGGCAGAGCGCCCTAAGCTCGCAAGCCAACTGTAGACGCGTTTCATCATTGGCGGTTTTTTCACGGTGCTGGACAATTTCAATGCCACCCTTGAGGGCCGCTTCAACGACACCCAACAGGTTTTCGTGGGGGGACGTGACTAGATAGGTTTGCGCTCGGTGAAGCTGCTGCCGTAGGTCATAACCGAGAACCCGACTTTCTAAGGTATAGATCTGATAGCGAAGCTGCTTACAGTCGGCGGCCAGTGCTGTAGAAGCCAGTTTGCCGTACTCCTCTAAGGTTCTGAGGGCCTCTTGTACGCGACTGAAATTGGCTTGGAGCAGTGCAGTAATGCTCTCTCTTTGAGATTCCTGGGGATGGGTCAGCGCGGTACCGGGATCGTCAGGGGTATTGCGAGCCAATCGGAACTCGGTACGATGCCAGCCCCCTAGGGTCTGACGCATGTGCTTGAGCTGGGCTGTGATGTCGGTGTCTTCAAGTCCGAACCGTCCCCATTCCTCTAGGATTCTCAGACCTTCACGGGCTCGATCCAAATTTGCATCGAGGATGCGATATAAAACCTGCCGGGATGGGGGTAAGCTAGCCGCGTTCGCTGGTTGCATGACAAAAAATATGATGGCTGCCTGAGCCAAACACCGGATTCATCGTACCAGCTCAAACAGTTAAGTTCGTGTTCTCAGAAGGTTTCAGGCGATATTGCGATGATTCACGGGGTGTCAGTTGCGGTTACCGCTGTTCTCTAAGGCCCCATTAGCCAGTGTTGCCAGGGGGAGAGATTTACGGGAAGGAAAGGCGTCTGGGTATCCCGCTGGGCCCATAGCGCCATGCAACATCCTGTGGAGCCTGCCCTAACGGCTTTGCCTATGGCTGTAACGGCCAGAGGCAAACTTTCGTTTAGTGTCGCCTGACGTTGGTCAACTAACATTCGCCAAACTAACGTTCGCAAAACTAAATGCCAACGGATGGTTTAAGCGTTGGCCCATCGGTTGAATGTTCTGCTTGACAGACAGTTTATTTATTTTGACGTTTAGGAATTCCGCATTGCCTGCCATGCCGAGTCAATCTTCCTTGCTGACTGTTTTGCTGACCGCAACAACCCTGATTTCTGGAGGGCTTCTCTGCGCAGGCCTCCCGGCTGCGGCCCAGCGCAACGGCCATCCTTACGGCAGCTCTTTGAGGCGTCAGTCCGCCACCGAATACACGGTTTTGCATGTCAATCCGCTCAGCGGTGATGATCAGCTCGGTGACGGGACTCGCTATCAGCCCTTTAAGACCATTACCCAGGCGCTGCACGCGGCCCAGTCGGGCACAGTGATTTTGCTCGCGCCCGGTCAGTACACGACAGCTACTGGCGAATCCTTTCCGCTGCGGCTGCGTCCGGGCATTAGCCTGCAGGGGCAACCGACCACGACCCAAAGTGTGCTGATCCAGGGTGGGGGATCTTTTACCAGTAATCCACTATCGACCCAGAATGCTGCCGTCGTCATGGCCGATCGATCCGGACTGGCCTATGTAGTGGTGTCAAATCCAACGCCCCAGGGGCATGGCGTGTGGATTGAGTCTGGGCAACCTGTGATTCGCAGTAGTGCGCTGGTCGCCAGCGAGCATACTGGACTCTACATTGCGGGAGGAACGCCCACGATTGAGAACAGCTACTTTACCCAGAATGGAGTAGCCGGATTGGTCCTCTATGGCCAAGCTCGGGCGATTGTGCGGGGTAATTATTTCGAAAATACGGGCACTGCAATTACGGTGGCAGATGGGGCCTACGCTGAGATTACCGATAATCGTATTCTGCGCAACGATGAGGGGCTGGTGCTGCTGGGTAATGCCAGGCCGTTGATTGCAAATAATCAAATTGCGCAAAACCGCCGTAACGGCGTTGTTGAAGTCGCCCTGTCGACTGGGGCCGATGCTGAGACCGAGACTAGGGCGTCTACCTCCCCCTTGCTAGCCAGCCGTGACTCGGGGCGGTCTGCCGTTGATTCGTCCACGCGTGCCAATGCCGAGGGTGCGCTTCGTGAGCAAAGCAATGCCGTTGCCCCTGCCCCTATCTCAACAGATGCCCCTTCCTCAAATGCGCCTATTATCGTTACCCCTGAACTTACCCCTGAACCGGATGCTGCTGGGTCTGAAGCGTCTGCGGCCAACCCCTTAGTCCCTAGCGTTGGTTCATTGCCGGTCCCAGCCACTCAGCTTCGTTCTGCTGCCGATACTGCTTCTGCTGCCTCGCCGGAGTCAGCCGTGCCGCGGCCCGAGTCTGCTGCCAGCCCAGAAACCACTGCTGTTCAGCTTGAGCCCGAACCGACCCCAGCGGCACCCTCCATCGCTGAATTGCGCAACCGTGTCAGGCGACGTGACGTTACCCTGGCGGGGACCGCCAACGATGACCCCGGGACAACGACGGCCTCTGTTCCCGTTAGTCCAGTGGCCAGCGCTATTGGCAGCGGCTCCGTTGATATTGCGGTGATCCCTGCAGAGCCTTCATCTCGTCGCCGCATCTCGCCTCCGGCAGCCCAACCGTCCCGTGAGATTACTGTGGCTCAAGGTCCGACACCCGCCCAATCGATTCCCCGTAGCAGCAATCCGGGAAACCGATTATCGGTGCCGGGCGCCAACATTCCTGTGGGTAGCGGGGGCTCAAATCAGTTTTCGCCACCGGCTAATGTTGCCGGTGGACCGCCAGCGCCCCCGTCTCGGGCCTCGGCGTTGGGCTTAACCTATCGGGTCTTTGTTGATCCACGGACGGCGGCCGATCGCGATCGCATTCGCCAGCTTGTCCCCGATGCCTTTCGGACTCAGCTGGACGGTCGGCCGATGATGCAGGTCGGCGCCTATGCCGATGAGGCCACGGCCCAAGCACGGCAGCAGCTCCTGCTTGATCACGGTATTGATGCCCGAGTGGAATACTTGCCATAAGTACTGTGCTTATGGGGCTGTCAGTCTCCAGGAGAAGGGCCTTTGGGGCGAAGGCTATATAGCTCTCGCCACTTTGCTTCTAAGAAAATGGCCC
>JBCBOC010000284.1:0-5655 GCA_039821475.1 Cyanobacteria bacterium J06632_22
CCTAGCCAATCGAGGACAGTTTCTGCGGTCGCCAGGATGTGCAGACGGTCAGTATAGCTATCTACAGGCCTTCGATCGAGAATTCTTGCAGGTTGTCAAACTGCTAGACAGGAATCCTGCCCTTAATGCCCAAGGACTGATTCACGCAGTAGAGCTAGAGAAGTACCATGTCTTGACCTACGCGGCAGGTCGTACCGTGAGCATTCTTCAAAGTCCAACCGGGGAGCAATATATCGGCGTCAGCCAAAGTCTGGACAGGCCCAATCATGCACCTACCCTGCCTGAGGGATGGACACTGATGGAATCGTGGCTATCGGAGGAACTGCAGGTTGATCTAACAGGGCGTGTCAGGGTGCTGCGGTTAGACAACGAGGATTCGTACCAGGGGCCGCTGCCAGCGAGCATAGAGTGATGCATCAGCCAATCAATCATAGGCCCCCGAGGATGGGCTTAAACGTGTTTGAAAATGCCAGCATGGCGTTCAAAACCCTAGCCGCCAACAAACTGCAAAGCGGTCTCACCATGTTAGGCATCATCATTGGCAATGCATCGGTCATTGCCATGGTGGCCGCGGGGGAAGCCGCCCAGGGGTTTGTCACCGATCAGTTTGAATCACTCGGAACAAATCTATTATTTATTGCCCCCGGTGATGCCCAGCGGGGACCGCTAGCAGGGACAGCCCAGGCCGATACCTTAACCCTGGCTGATGCAGACGCGATTCTCCAAGAAGTATCGGCAGTCAGTGCGATCGCACCGCAGAAAAGTAGACGCCTACGCATTACCCAAGGGGCCGCCGAGACCCAAGCCAATGTCACTGGCACTACCCCAGATTTTTTAGTGGTGCGTGACATCCAAATGGCCCAGGGACAGTTTTTGAACCCTATTGAGTTCCAAACCAATGCACGGGTGGCCGTCCTCGGCAGTGAAACGGCTCGCACCTTATTTGGCACACAAAACCCAGTCGGGCGCAACATTCGCATTAACAACCTAAGTTTTACCGTCAGCGGCGTTGTCACAGAGCGTGGGTCATCATTTGGTCAGAACCAAGATGAGCTCGTGTACATTCCCATCAACGTCATGGTGAGCCAGCTAACCGGACAAGAAACAGGTAAAACCAGCCCAACGGTACAGGTGATTTCGATATCTTTAGACAACCTCGACGAGACCAACGCGGCCGTTTACCAAGTCAGAAACTTACTCCGTCTACGCCACAACATTCTGCAAGGAGAGGACGACTTTGTCGTACAGAGTCAGCAGGAACTACTAGAAAGATCCAGCAGCATCACCGACATTCTCGTACTGGTGCTGGGCTTTACCGCAGGCATCTCGTTATTAGTGGGCGGGATTGGCATTATGAATATCATGCTCGTGTCGGTGACAGAGCGTACAGGAGAAATTGGCCTGCGCAAAGCCATCGGGGCAACCGGGGCAGATATTTTGGCTCAGTTCACCATTGAAGCCGTCATTCTGGCCACAACCGGCGGTGTAATTGGCATCGGAGTGGGACTGTTGGGCGTGTTAGGGCTGACCCTGTTTAGCCCCTTAGAGGCCACCATCAGCATGACGGCTGTGGTGGTGTCATTTACGGTATCTGGAGGAATCGGTCTCGTGTTTGGCATTACACCCGCCCAGCGAGCCGCAAATCTGGATCCAATTGTGGCGCTGCGGAGCTAAGCATATCCGATGAGTCATCTAATCAAGCTCCAAAACCTATCAAAAACCTATGGCATCGGCGACCTTCAGGTGTACGCCCTAAAGTCGGTTGATCTAACGGTTGAGGGCGGAGAGTATTGCGCCATTATGGGGCCATCGGGCTCCGGCAAATCAACAATCATGAATATGATTGGATGCCTGGATCGCCCCACCCAAGGTAACTATTGGCTAGATGAAATAGAAATTTCCCATCTCAGCGCCCGGCAACTGGCCGGCATTCGCAATCGTCAACTCGGGTTTATTTTTCAACAGTTTCATCTACTACAGCAGCTAACCGCCGTCGAAAATGTCGTGCTGCCCATGATCTACGCAGGTGTTCCTGCGGATGAACGGAAATCACGGGCAATTGCAGCGCTACAGCGCGTCGGTCTAGGGGATCGGCTAGAGAATCGCCCCAATCAATTATCCGGGGGACAGCAGCAGCGGGTAGCCATCGCCCGCGCCATTGTCAATCAACCCAAATTACTCTTGGCCGATGAGCCCACAGGGGCATTAGATACCCAGATGAGCCAGGAGATTATGGATATCTTTGCCGAGTTAAATCAACAGGGCATGACCCTAGTTATGGTGACCCACGATCCAGAGGTAGCCCAGCGCTGTCGGCGCACCATCACCTTTCGGGATGGCAGCGTTTTACAGGACGATCACCCCTCCGAATAGCCTACCGACAGCCAGTAACCCAAACCCAAAAACATTGAGTTTCCAGAATATTCATTGCAATACTTGTTAGGTTACAGGCGAGCTAATCTCTACAGCTGATACTTTTGCGCTATGGCAACCCGCACACAGATTAGGCTGGGCCGCACGCCACCGAGTGTTCTGTGCCTAGAAAATTGACATACTCGGAGGCTCAAGCACAGCGATCAGCGCAATAAATCCGACTCAGAAATGGACTACTTTCTTCAGATCTATGGCACCCTGCCCCGTGCTGGCCCCGGCTCCAACGAGCTAACCCGCCAAGCCTTTGAGCTGATGTCAGATATCCCCGACCACCCCCATATCCTTGACATCGGCTGTGGTCCGGGCATGCAGACGACCGAACTGTTGCGTCTCTCCTCGGGTACCGTTGTCGCCCTTGACCTCCTTCCCGAAATGATTGCCCAAGTAAATACTAGGGCAGCCAAGGCAGGTGTCTCTGATCGCCTCGAAACCCTAGAGCAAGACATGGCGGAGATGGCTTTCCCAGAGGCCCGTTTTGATATTGCCTGGTCTGAAGGTGCCATCTACTTCCTAGGCTTTGAAGCGGGCCTGAAAAAGATTAAGCCGTTTATCAAGCCCGGCGGTTACGTTGCCGTCAGCGAAGTCGTGTGGTTGAAGTCTAACCCGCCCTCTGAGGTACTTGACTTTTGGCAAGCGTATCCTGAGATTGACACGGTAACAGCAAAACTCGACGTCATTCAGCAGCTGGGCTACAAGCCCATCGGACATTTTATCTTTCCTGCCGCAGCATGGATGGAACATTACTATACCCCCATGGCAGCCCGCATCGCGGAGAAAACGGAAGCTTGGCGCGGTATTCTAGAGGCCGAAGCCGTCCTCTCAGAGGCCAGAAACGAGATCTCGATCTTTCGTAAATATTCTGACTACTACAGCTATGCATTTTTTGTCATGCGTAATGAGAGTGCCTAATTGAGTACCTGCAGATCAGCATCGCCCAGGGGCTGCTAGATCAACCCGCTGCAAAACATACGTTGTCGCAGCAGGAGATGATGCCCCTAGGAATGGCCAACACCAACACAACGGGGCTGGGCTCCAAGACAGCATCAATACAAGAGGAAAAAATTTTGGCCCAGTTGGATTCAACCTTTGTCAGGAGTCAATTTCCTGCCTTTGCTGAACCCTCCCTCAAGGGATGGGGCTTTTTCGAAAATGCCGGCGGGTCCTATACCTGTCAACAGGTAATGACCCTGCTCAACACCTTCTACACCCAAACCAAAGTCCAGCCCTATTACAACTACCCCACTGCGCTAAAGGCCGGCGCTGCAATGGATGAATCCTACCGTCAACTGGCCGCCTACCTAAACGTCAGCGAAGAGGAGGTGCATTTTGGACCCTCCACCACCCAAAACCTTTACGTTTTGGCCCATGCTTTTCGAGAGATCTGGCAAGAAGGTGACGAAATCATTCTCTCTAATCAAGATCATGAAGCCAATGCAGGATTTTGGCGACGCCTAGAAAAGACGGGCATCGTCGTCAAAGAATGGCAGGTTGATCCTGAAACTGGTCGTCTCAATCCAGCAGATCTAGATCTGCTTTTATCTGATAAGACTAAGCTGCTGGCTTTCCCCCACTGTTCCAATATCATTGGCCATACCAACCCGGTAGCTGATATCGTCTCCAAGGTAAAAACGGCCAACGTTTGCGTTGTTGTTGACGGGGTGGCCCATGCTCCCCACGGCCTGCCAGATGTAGGCGCCCTCGGCGTCGATATTTATCTCTTTTCTCTCTATAAGACCTGGGGGCCGCACCTTGGCCTTATGACCATAAAAAAAGAGCTGATGGATGCGTTGCCGAATCAGGGGCACAACTTCAATGCCCACAACCGCCGTAAAAAGATGCTGCCGGCCGGGCCGGATCATGCTCAGATTGCAGCAACCGCCGGAATCGCCCAGTATCTGGACACGGTGTACGAGCACCATTTCTCTGAAACTGTTGTCCCCGCAGAGCAAGGCAGACGCCTCAAAGCACTATTTCAGCAGCACGAGAAACAGTTACTAAAACCACTGATGGCTTGGCTACGACAACGCGACGACATTGACATTGTGGGCCCAGCGGATCCTGAATTGCGGGCACCGACAGTATCCCTGATCCCCAAACATAAATCCATCGATGAAATCTGTGCGGTCCTAGCGACCCAAAAACTAATGGTGGGTCAGGGCAGTTTTTACAGTGTTCGCCCATTAATGGGCATGAATATTCCCGTTAACCCTGGAGTGCTACGGCTGTCATTCCTGCATTACACTATCGAAGATGAGATCCGTCAGCTAATTGACGGGCTAGCGACAGCCTTAGATTAGCTACAGTACCGCCTGCGTCACGGGGCTCCAGCATCAAAGCTTTTTCTTCAGCATTGAAAACTTTTCCTGGCAACGCGACATTGCAATAGGAGTATTGTCCTACAGTAAGTTCTACAGAATTGGGACTTGCGTGACTGGGCGGCCCTATTGTGATGGGGATAAAGTAGGTTTTATAGATTGCTTCTGGTAATCCCCTTGAATCACCAAGGGGCAACGTCTACGGTCACAGTTAGCGCACTATGTTAGTTAACCCACTTTTCCAACACTCCCTAGCCCACAAATCCGCTAGACCCTTGCGCCTACTGCTGTATGTTGAGTGGATTTTGCTCAGCATGGGTGCATTGGTGAGCATTACGGCAACGCTAGTGTCCCAAACATTTCCAGTGCCCTGGCCAGAACTGAGCCTATTTGGACTCATCAGCGTGATGGGGCTATATCTTCCGCTTATTCAATTCCGAGCCAAGGTGCTGTATACGGGTATTGAGCTGAGCCTTTTCGCTATTTTGGTAATCCGTTGCTTAGATCATCCTCTGATGATGCGGATGATTCCGCTTTTGGGTCTGGTACTTGTCATCCGTAGCTGCCAAATCTTTCAGACGAGAGGGCGACTCCTCGTAGCCATCTTCACGTTTGGGCTGCACGTATTTGCTTCTTTAGCGTTGGGCCAAACGATCATGAGTCGAAATCTGCCTCAACTAGTTTCATCACCAACGCCCTGGCAAGTGAGCGTCTTTCAGACTAATGTGGTTATCCTCTACAGTCTGATATTACTGTTTGTAATTTTAATGGTGGATGCGCTGCTCAGCGCCCACAGGAAACAACGACAGCTAGAAGTGGCCCATAGTCAGCTCCAGCAATATGCACGACGGGTGGAGGGACAAGCCGCCCTGCAAGAGCGCAATCGCATCGCCCGCGAAATCCATGA
>JBCBOC010000340.1:0-5002 GCA_039821475.1 Cyanobacteria bacterium J06632_22
CGGATGCTCCTTGAGGACAATGGCCGCAATCAGCGCGATCAGGCGATTGCGGTTGAGCTCCTGTCCTTGGGCATCAACAGCAGCAGCACGGTCCACATCAGTATCAAAGATGATGCCAAAGTCGGCCCGATGGGTGAGTACGGCCTCGCAAATAGCGGCCATCGCCTCTTGGTTTTCAGGGTTGGGAATGTGGTTAGGAAACAGGCCATCGGGGTCGAGAAACTGGCTGCCAATGGTATCGGCTCCCAAAGGTTGCAGCACTTTACTGGCATAAAATCCACCTGCACCATTCCCGGCATCAACAATGATTTTGAGTCCCTTAAGGGGCTGCTCAAAGGACTCAGGATGATTAACGGCAGTGCGAATTTTGTCGACCAGTTGTTCTGAATAAACAGCAATCAGATCACGGCTGTCGATCTGTCCGCGGCTAGGGGCCATCGAAAATGTATTTTGCTCGGCTAAGGTGAGGATTTCGGTGATGTCTGGCTTACCCAAGCCCCCTTGCGCCGTGAAAAACTTAAGGCCGTTGCGATTGAAAGGTAAATGACTCGCGGTCATCATAATTGCCCCATCGCAGTCAAAGCCTGGGGTGACGGTGCTCATAAACATGGCAGGGGTGGAGGCCATGGCCACATCATAGACCTGAGCACCCATGGAAGCGATACCGCCGATGACACTTTGCATCAGGGTCGGGCCAGAGATACGACTATCGCGCCCCACGGCAAGCTGAAGCGTAGTGGTCGGTTTACCACATTTCATCGCCAGCCAGGTGGTAAACGCCTGCCCCAGCCGCTGGGCAACCTCCGGGGTCAGGTTGACTGGCTCATTAGGAACGCCGTCGATGGCCACCCCACGGATGTCCGAACCATTTTGGAGTTTTTTCCAGTTGAAATCTTGCATGAAAAGGGTGGATCAGTCGAGTTTGCATCAGGCCAACTTGAGTATGATGGGTCAGCCCCAAAATGCATGAAATCCACTACTTTTGTTAACTCATGCCAATGACTTGGGCGCCAGTTCCGGCACCTGCCAATGCAGGCTCATTCAGCGCGCCTTTCATATACCCTAACCACTCGATCAGGCTTTCAAGCTGCTTTTGGGGTTTCATCACCCCCAACCCCCGGACAGTAACCTTGCCCCCGGCGTAGACAAAGCGTCCCTTGAGGTGGCCGGGCAGCTTCTCCTGTAGCATCTTAAAGGCAGGACCCTCCATCGGCGTTTCCATGACGACATGCTGTTTACCCTCAGGACGGATGCGGGCAAAGCCCAAGGGTTTAGCAATCTGCTTTAGCTCCAGCACGCGCACCAGTTGCTCTACCGCAGGGGGCAGCGGACCGTAGCGGTCGTTCAAGTCGGTGATGATCTGCATCAGTTCGCGCTTGTTCTCGGCCGCCACCAACGAACGGTAAATACTCATCTTCTGATCCAGATCGGGGATGTAGTCTGCCGGGATAAAGGCTGTCACCTTTAGGTCCACCTGGGTATCGTCCACCTGGGGAATCTCCTGACCACGAATCTCCGCAATGGCCTCCTGCAACAGATCCATATACAGATCAAAGCCAATCGTCTCCATCTGACCAGACTGCTGCACGCCCAACAGGTTACCAATACCGCGAATCTCCATATCGCGCATGGCCAGCTGATAGCCGGAGCCAAGCTGGGTAAATTCTTGAATGGCGCGCAGGCGCTTACGAGCCTTATCTGAGAGTTTGTTTTGCTGAGGGAAGAAAAGCCATGCATGGGCTTGGATGCCTGAGCGACCCACTCGTCCTCGCAGCTGATAGAGCTGCGACAGGCCAAACTTCTGGGCGTCCTCCACCAAAATCGTGTTCACCCGGGGAATATCAAGCCCCGATTCGATGATGGTGGTACAAACCATCAGGTCTGCCTCGCCGTTGCTAAAGGTGAGCATGGTCGCCTCTAGCTCCCCTTCAGGCATTTGGCCATGGGCCACGGCCAAACGAATACCGGGAATCATTTCGCGAATCCGTCCAGCAATCTCTTCAATGCCTTCGACCCGAGGCACCACATAAAACACCTGACCACCCCGGTCTAGCTCTTGGCGAATAGCGGACCGCACCTTTTCTGGATCGTAGGGCGATAGGTGCGTTTTAATCGGACGACGGGACGGGGGCGGTGTGGTGATCAGGCTCATTTCCCGCACACCAGACAGAGACATGTATAGCGTCCGAGGAATGGGCGTGGCACTGAGGGTGAGGACGTCTACTTGGGTTTTCAGGGCTTTAATTTTCTCTTTTTGATTCACGCCGAATCGTTGTTCTTCATCGACGACGAGCAGGCCTAGCTCTTTAAACTTAACGGTTTTACCCAATAGCTGATGGGTGCCAACAACAACATCCAGCTCTCCGGCAAGCAACCGTTTAAGAATCTCTTTCCGCTCAGAGGCGGTCCGAAAACGGTTCAGCAAACCGACTTGGATCGGATAGGGGGCAAAGCGCTCTTTGAGGGTGTGATAGTGCTGCTGGGTGAGAATGGTCGTCGGGGCCAGTAGGGCTACCTGCTTGCCCGCCGTAATCGCCTTAAATGCAGCGCGGATGGCAACTTCGGTTTTACCAAAGCCTACGTCCCCACACACCAGCCGGTCCATAGGACGGTCGCTTTCCATATCGCGCTTGACATCCTGGGTGGCCTTGAGCTGATCGGGGGTGGGCTGATAGGGAAAAGAATCTTCTAGCTCTTGCTGCCAGGGCATATCGGGGGGGTAAGCGTGGCCTTCGAGCTGGGATCGCTGTGCATAAAGCTTCAGCAGATCGACCGCCACTTTCTGAATTGCCTTCTTGGCGCGGCCTTTGGTCTTTTCCCAGGCCTTACTGGTCATTTTGTTAAGTTCGGGGCGCTTCTCGACGCTAGCCCGGAAGCGTGACAGAGAGCCCATTTGGTCCGCAGCCACCCGCAACAGCCCGTCAGCGTACTTAATCACTAAGTATTCGCGGGTTTCAGCATCCACCGTCAGGCTTTCGAGCTTGAGAAACTGGCCAATGCCGTGGTTGCGATGGACCACATAATCACCGGGGCGGAGCTTGTTGGGATCCACCTGCTTACTGGCAGCACGGCGACGCTTGCGCACGTAGCTGGGGGTGGCTAGGGTGTGCTGACCGAAGAATTCTCGGTCTGTGACAACGCTGATGCGAAAGGTGGGCAGGATGAAGCCTTCTAACTCTGCCAGGCCGGAATACTTGACCCCCACTGACACGTGCTGACCGTGGAGCTTGTCAATGGCAGGGTAGTCCTTAGGGTTGGGAATAAACTGGGCCGGGCAGTCGTGTTCCTGGAGTAGTGCAACAGAACGGCTGGGCTGAGCCGAAATCAACCAGACAGCATGTTTGCGATCGCACTCCCCTCGAATCGTTTCCGCCAGCTTGCCAAACTGATGAGGAATCGCAGGCACAGGTCGACTCGACAGGTTTAATCCCACGCCGTCTTCTGCGATTTCTGATAAATAAAGCCGCTGGAAAACCTCAGCCTCCTCCAGCGCTTCCTCAAAGGAGCGATGAACTTTCACCAGCCCCGATTCAGGCAAATTAATGCCTTCACCATTCGCCAGCACCTCACTGGCTTCCTGCCAATGGTCGCTCACCTGCTCAAACCAGCGATCGCTGTGGGCCCGACACTGCTCCGGCTCGTCAAAGGCAATTACCGTATCCTCAGGCAGGTAGTCCAGCAGTGAAGCAGGCTGGTCAAAAGCAATACCGAGAAAGCGCCGCAGTCCCTCCAGACGAAAGCCCTGCTCAAACCCCTCCTGATCGTCGGGGGGCAGCAGGTCCTGCAGTAGGCCCTTCTCGTCCAATGCAGCGGAAATAATGGGACTGTAGTCCGTTGTGGTCAGCAGCAGTTCTGTAATTTGATCGAGTGACCGTTGACTAGCCGGATCAAACTCCCGTAGTCGCTCCAGCTCATCGCCAAATAGCTCTAGCCTTACCGGTAGCTCTGCCGATACCGGGAAAACATCAATAATGTCCCCCCGCTGGCTCCACTGCCCTTCAGTTTCAACGGTGGGTACGCGGTCATAGCCCAGTTTCGCCAGGGTATGGCTAAGCGCCTTGAGGTCTAGCTCCATACCTTTATGCAGTCGCAGACAATAGGGCGAAAAGGTACCGACCGGTGGCAGGTGGGGCTGCAAGGCTCGCTCGGTGGCCACAATGGCCATGGGCTTCGTCTCCCCTGCCCGCATTAGGTCAGCAAGAACCTGTAGCTGCCCCCAAGTCATTTCGGATTCTTGATCAAAGGGATCGTAGGGAGAGGCCTCGGAGGTTGGGTAAAACGAAACGCTGGCCCAGCCCATAGCTTCTAGCTGCGCCGCCCAACGCCCCGCCTCTTCTAAGGTAGCTGTCACCACCAGCATCGGATATTGCTGAGCCTGGGCCAAGGCCGATGCGACGAGCCCCTTGGGTAAGCGGGGTACACCACTCAACGTCAGCGACTGCTGCTTTTGCAGCTTGTTCAATAGCTCAAGGGTCAGCGGCGCTTTACTGAGGGTGCGGGTAACGGAAGAGAAAGCCATGTTGACTGACACTTAACTTTTGACCTGCATGCCATTGTAGCGGGCCACAGTAGTCCAGTGCCTGTTTGAGTAGGAGATACGGGTGCGTGAGGGGTATTGGTCCAGGATTGACAGAACGATGACCGACAAAGGATTAAGCAACGCACATGGCACGCATATAACGCTGTGACGAGACGCCCCGACCTCAGCATCGCAATCCGCCTCAGTGACAGTTAACCCATCGATTTTTAGTCGGGAAATCTGTAGTCTAGAAATCCGTGAAAAATTACTTTAAAAGCAACAAAGCCAAAGTACCGTTCTGCTCAGGGGTGCTTTGGCTCTGCTGCATTGCGACACCTCAGCGTCGCAAACGATTTCGAAACAGGGTATTAAACCTCTGCCACGTCCAGAACGGTCGGTTTCCCTGAGCAATAGCGATAGATGTCAGGCGATACGCGTTTTGGATCTACAGATATCAAGCTGGACATGATTTAAGCAGCAGTC
>JBCBOC010000413.1:0-4481 GCA_039821475.1 Cyanobacteria bacterium J06632_22
ACAGGGCGACGCTTCATATGATCAAAGGTCACCGATAACCCCTGGCCAATAAACTTGGCAGCCTGGCCGGTTTCCTTTACGTAGTCGCCAACCTGTTTGAGAAAGTTGAGCATAGTAATCTAGCCTCCGAAGGCGACGGGGAAAGTCAGTTTAAGCGCAGCCGTAATCAGCAGATTCGCAAGAGAAACTGGGAGTAAAAACTTCCAACCGAAATCCAGCAGCTGGTCGATCCGAACGCGGGGAACTGTCCACCGCAGCAGAATTGTCAGAAATACCAGAGCATAGGCTTTGAGCATAGTCATGACGATACCCAAGCTCGCTGTAATCACCTGGAGCCAAGGCGTTGTTTCGCTAATGCCCAACGCTCCAGCCACCGTTGAAACCGGGATGGGAAAGCTCCAGCCGCCCAGGTAAAGCACAGAGACGATCAGCGCTGACAGCACCAAGTTGACATAAGAGCCGACATAGAAGAGTCCGAACTTCATACCAGTGTATTCAGTCTGGTAACCCGCAACCAGCTCTTCCTCCGCCTCAGGGAGGTCGAAGGGGAGACGCTCGCACTCGGCCAACGCCGCAATCCAGAAAATTACAAAGCCGACCGGCTGACGCCACACATTCCAGCTGAGGATGCCGTGGGTGTCTTGCTGGTTAACAATGTCAATAGTGCTGAGGCTGTTAGACATCATCACGACCGCCAGGACAGCCAGCGCTAGCGGAATCTCATAACTGATGGATTGAGCCGCAGCCCGCAGCCCGCCCAGCAAAGAGTACTTATTGTTAGAAGAGTATCCAGACATGAGCAACCCGATTGGCGCCATGCTGGAAAGGGCAATCCACAGAAAAATGCCGATACCCAGGTCCGTGATGACCATGTTTTGCCCAAACGGCACAATCAAGTAGGACAGAAAAACCGGGATAACGACTAGGGCTGGACCCAGTGTGAACAGCCAGGGATCAGACTTAGCAGGCACGATATCTTCTTTGAATAGCAGCTTAATGCCATCCGCAGCGGCCTGCAGCACCCCCAGGGGGCCGACATATTCTGGACCGATGCGCTGCTGCGCAGCCGCAGAAATTTTCCGCTCTAGCCAAACCGAGATAAAAATACTGACCGTTGCCGCCAACAGCATGAGCACCATCGGTAGGGGAATCCAGACCGTTTTGGCCACGCCTTGAGGCAAGCCTAGGGATTCAAGCGCCTGCACGAAGGTTCCTTGTACATCGATTCCAGAATTCATAGGCTGCTGACGGCTTCTTCAATTTCCTTACAGATTCTAACGCTTAATTTGCCGCCAAACCTTGATTCGATAGATCGACGACGATAGGAATTCTGGTGAGCGGGGATTGAGAATAGAGCATTTGAGGAGGGCAGGGTGGGCGCGCTGCATTCAGAACGACCCGACGATACAGCAAATCCAGCGATAAGCCGCAAAAGTCTCGATTTCTGCGTGATTTCTCGGTATACGGAGAAGATTGACGTCAAAATAAAAACCCCCCAGGGGTAAACCTGAGGGGCTGGAGTTCCTGAAAATCGTCACTGAAGACAGTTTCTCTGGAGTATCAAGTGTTGACAAGAGGGGTGACGCCCATCAAATTGGCCCTATGTTTCAGAGAGTCCTGCAACAGCGCCGTTTACAGCGACGGGCTGTTTTCCCCAAAGTTTTTGACGGGCGGCAATGGGTACGTAGGATTGCTGATGAGGCCCCGTATAAATCTGGGTTGGACGAAAAATTCGATTTTCGCCGATTTGTTCCTTCCAATGGGCCAGCCAACCCGCCACCCGTGCGATCGCAAAAATCGGGGTGAATAGATCGGTCGGAATGCCCAGCTTGCGGTATACCAGCCCCGAATAAAAGTCCACATTGGGGTATACCCCTTTATGCCCTAATTTTTCGGTAACGACGGACTCCATCTCCAGAGCAATTTCGTAGTACTCGTCTTGGCCAAACTTTTCAAATAGCTGCTCTGCCAGTCGCTGTAAAATCACCGCGCGGGGGTCTTTGACCTTGTAGACTCGGTGCCCGAAGCCCATGATTTTCTGCCGATTGGCCATGCGCTGCTCAATGTAAGGCCGCACATTGTCTACCGAACCAATATCTTGCAACATACTAATAACTTCTTCGTTAGCCCCACCGTGTAAGGGACCCGCCAAAGTACCCACAGCTGATGCGACAACAGCATAAGGATCGGTGAGGGTCGAGGCCGTCACCATGGCCGAAAAAGTCGAAGCGTTAATCGTATGCTCCGCATGCAGCGTCAGACACACATCAAAAATCCTGGCCGCTAACGGGTCAGGCACCTGCTCGCTCAGCATGTAGAGGAAGTTCGCCGCATAATCCAGATCATCGCGGGGCTGTAGCGGATCGCTGCCCTTCCGAATCAGCTGGAATGCCGCCACCATCGTGGGAATCTTGGCCAACAGACGCACAACCGCATTCTGGATATACACCGGATCGGCTAGCTCACGCCGCGAATAGAACAGCCCCAGAGCCGCTGCACAAGCTTGCAGAGAGTCCATCGGGTGGCCGCTCTCCGGAAAGCATTTCATCATGTCCCGGATACGAAACTTGAGTCGCCGGTGATGCTGCACCTCGTAGGCAAACTCATCGAGTTCCTGCCGAGAGGGTAGCTGCCCCCAAATCAACAGGTATGCCGTCTCCAGGAAGGTACTTTTTTGAGCCAATTCCTCGATGCGAATACCGCGATACTCTAGGATGCCGCTCTGTCCATCCACAAAGCTAATGCTCGATTCAGTGGCTGGAATACCCTCTAAACCAGGGCGATAGTCGCATTGCGTCATGGGTGGTTCTCTTAAACAATTGCTGAGATTAGTCTATAGCAACGCCATAGCCCATTCTGTTCGCACCCTCCTGTTCACCGACGGATTCCCTAGAGCAGCAGACGCGGTGGGGTCAGCCAAAAGAGTAAGCTACGGCCCAAGGCCTCGTCAGCAGCGGGGACCTGCAAACCGATGATGCCTGCCTTTTTGAGCTGCCAGTGACTACCAGCTGCACCGATCAGCTGCTGGGCCCAAAGGGTTAAATCAGGCTGATGTCCTACGACTGCGAGCGCGTGCCCCATGGTCGTCTGCTGTTGCCAATGACTGAGCCAGCTGAGCCAAAGCTGAATATTTCCTTCGGGAGAGAGCGGCTCAAAAACCTCAATATGCTCTGCTACCCCTACCGTTTGCAGGATCGCAGCTGTTTGCTGGGCACGAACCAAAGGACTAGTTAACGCCAGAGCACAGTGAATATTCAGTGACTTGAGTCGTTGGGCAACGCGATGCGTGCGCTCAATCCCGTGAGGAACGAGCGGCCTATCGGCGTCACGGGGGTAGGTCCCGCGTTCGGCAGCAATGCCATGTCGAATGAAATAAACTAAGTTCTCTGCCATGAGCCAATACTCTGCCATGCGCTAGACACTGTCATGAACTTAACTCTGCGATATCACCCGGTGCCGCCATTGCCCAACACAGACTAAGACCAACGCCAAGGGCACATGCAGTCAAATGCCAGCAATGTCTATCTTTGGACTCATCTCTATCTCGGCACGAGTGGCCTGTCAACACCAAGCATTAGGGTTGGCGTTGACCGTGAAATAGTGCAATAGAGCGGTAGTGAAGTCGTGTTTGGCTTAAAGCCAAAGGGGCTTAAGGACAAACACGACTTCACGATTCACCACTCACGACTTCACTGGCCTTACGCGAAACTTTAGTAGTGACACTGCACGAGTCTCCATCTCTGAACTTTAGTCCGTTTAGTCCGTATTGATTACCCCGTCCTCAGGATTGATCAGTCGCAACAACTTTTGTTTGATTTGCATATCAAACACGTCCCACTTCATGCGGTTGTAATCACTGTTCTCATAGAAGCCCGAAAGGAAGCCCACGGGGACTTCAAACCCGCCTGCCATAGACCGCCCCCCGCCAAAGAAACGCCCCTGACTATCTTGACCAAAGGCCTCCTTGATAAACTCGTCGGGATCCAGGGTGAGCTTATTCGTTCGCAGTGAGCCAATGACCACCTCTTTGACCTCATCCTCATCGTGGACAATGCCGTAGACGACTGCGGTGTGAATGTTCTCCTCGGTCACGAGAAAATCTGCAGCCTGAGGAATGGCATCGCGGTCTTCGTAGCGAAGATAGCCGACGCCAGCAATCGAGACACTATTTTGAATTTTGCGATTGCGTAGAGAACGCTCGATCACATCCATCACCCGCTTAGAACGGGAGGCTTGCAGCACTGCGCTGAGCAGTTGCGGGTCGTAAAACTGGCTCAGATAGGCAGCCGCTAGAAAATCAGCTTCAGCGGCCTGCATCAGGTGATTCGTATCGGACCGGAGGCCGTGCATCAGAGCCGTTTAACATTTAACGTGTTTGCTGTTGCTACTGTCGAGTTTAATTAAGCCTGCTTGCAAGTACTTGGTCAAGATTGTTGCTGTGGCCCTAATTTCAGTGCGAATATCGGCCAACTCTGCCTCGG
>JBCBOC010000258.1:0-5917 GCA_039821475.1 Cyanobacteria bacterium J06632_22
CGAGCACCTAACCGAACAGCTTGCCAACTATAGCGCCTGCCAAGAGTACGAAACCTGGCTGGTGTTTGACGCCTACGGTCAAGGCCAACCCAAAAAGACCGAACCCGTGACTCAGCATCTGTCACTACACTTCACAGCCGCAGGGCAAACAGCGGACACCTATATAGAAGTCGCCTGTGCTAAGTTTCGCCAAGATGCCCGTAAGTTTCGCCATCGACTGATTGTGGCGACCTCGGATCGAGCCCAGCAGCTAACGGTCGTGGGCTACGGTGCAGAATGGATGTCGGCATTTCAGCTGGCTAACGAAGTCAATACGGTGGTCCGAGGCACCCGCAGCCGTCAAAAGCCGGCAAAGAAATCCCAGAAACGGTTTTTATCTAACGGTCTTAGCCCAGACGTGCAGGCCAAGTTAATGCGGCTCCGCATGGGGCTGTCGGAATAAAACTCACCCCCTCACCCTCCCTACTCTTATGCTAATCTTGTAACCCTGAGCAACCATTGCTCATCGGGATGTAGCGCAGTTTGGTAGCGCACCTCGTTCGGGACGAGGGGGCCGTGGGTTCGAATCCCGCCATCCCGATTTTAATCGTGTGCAAACTCAGCTTAGCTGCTCAAACTTGTCTTAAAGCCCTTTAGCGAGCCTTTGCTGATAAGGCAGATAAAACCTTAGACTGCTGCAGGTTTCGCCCGACGGCTGTGGCCAAATCCGGTCGACCAGCCTCAATTAAAGCCTTATCTCGAATTCGACAGGAATCACACACCCCGCAAGGTTCTGTGCCCCCCTGATAGCAGGACCAGGTCAGCTCAATGGGCACTCCCAAATGCAGGGCCCGTCGCACAATGTCAGTTTTCGAGTCCATCACCAAAGGGGCTACCAGCTTTGGAGCCTGTCCTTCTAACCCCACCTTCGAGGAGAGACCGGCTAATTTCTGAAAGGCCTCCAGGTACTCGGGACGGCAGTCAGGATAGCCCGAGTAATCCACTGCGTTAATGCCTAGATAAATGGCAGTTGCGGCCTTAGCTTCTGCCAGGGATAGCGCTAAGGAAATAAAAACAGTGTTTCGACCGGGTACATAGGTGGAGGGAATCTCGTTAGCTTGCACGCCGGTTGTAGGAATCACCATCGCCTCATCGGTTAACGAGGAGCCGCCCCACTGGGCAAGATTAACCTGAACAACATGATGTTCGGTGAGGCCTAGCGCCTCAACAATCTGTTGCGCTGCCAGCAATTCTCTATCGTGGCGTTGACCATAGCGACAAGACAAGGCAATTATCTCGTAGCCATCTGCCATAGCTTGGGCCGCAGAGGTGGCCGAATCTAATCCACCGGAGAGTAACACAACAGCTTTGGGTTTCATACGTCTTCTCACTTTGGGTTATCTCACGCCTAAAAACTTATGGGTCTGCAAACTGAGTCGCCAGTCAGAATGCTGCAAAATATAGTCAAAAATGAGTTGCGAACTCTCCGGACTGTTCCATTCTGGCTGGAGTACCTTCAGCGTTTCTGGCGCGACTTTAGCGGCCTCGGCTTCGGCCCAGGTCAAATCATCGGCATGGGCAATCACCACCTTCAGTTCGCTGACGTGGGGATACACACTGTCGTGGGGTGGTTTAAAGCGCTTGGGGGATAAAGACACCCAATCAAAGGTGCCGCTAAACGGATGAGCGCCAGACGTTTCCAAATGAACGCGCAGCCCAGCCTGACGTAGGTTATGGGTGAGCGCAGTCAAATCGTGCATCAGCGGTTCTCCGCCGGTAATCACAACCATGTGGGGCTGCGATTGCTGAGCCTGTTGGACAAGATGGGGAACCGCGTATTGAGGATGACGTTTTGGGTTCCAGGAGACTTTTGTATCGCACCAGGAACAGCCCACATCGCAGCCAGCTAAACGAATAAAGAAAGCGCTGCTCCCTGTCCAAACGCCTTCTCCTTGAAGGGAGTGAAAGGTTTCTACAACTGGCAAGATTTGGGAGGGTGCTGCCAGCATCACGGTGGAGAGCTTGTTAATCATTTTCGTACTCTGCCCAGGAACCTGGCGTCTCTGACACGGCGACCTTGAGGGTGATGCTGTCGGGCAGGTCTGACGTGGTCTTATCGTAAATGTATTGTGCAATCATCTCGGCTGTTGTTTCATAGCCGTCTGGTAACACGTCATTGAGCACGCAGTGATCGAGGCCCCCTTTCAACACATCGCGCTTGGCCCATCGTAGTGTTCGAAAGTCTGCCACCATAGCCGGGTGGGGGCAAAACTCAGATGCTTGAAGCTGACACGCCGTCGCCTCCATACGGACGCGATAGGTGTGGCCATGCATGCGACCGCAGGGACCATCGTAGTCACGGATATAGTGGGCTGCGTCAAAGGTAAATTCTGTTGTGAGTGTCCACTTTGGCATTGGGCGTGCAACTCGATAGGAAAACCAGTCTATTACCTTATCGAACCGTGAACGGGTCCTTTAACGAATCGTCTCAGTCTGTAGCAATTGCTACCCAACCCGAGGGTGACCCGAAGCGTCTGACTGCAGTCGTGCAACTCTAGAAACAGCCTGTTCAAAAAAAACTGCTGCACGCAGTTGTCGGCATGCAGCAGTCTAGGGGATTCAAGCTCTTGTCTAACTGTCTGTCAAGCACGGCGTTGCTAAACCACGTCCAGCTTGAACCTATAGATTCAAACCGCGCATAGCCTGAAACCTATCGCTTTTCCTTAGGGAAAACGGCCGTTCTGGACGTGGCAGAAGTTTATTGCTCTAGAAACTTCGCGTACAACATTCCTGGTACACCAATGTCGAGGATTGGAGCCCAATCGTCCGCCATCGCCACAAAATCTCAAAAAAGAGGCCTTGTGGCGACGCCTGCAGGCCGTTATTTGGTCTGATTGTCCAGGTGATCCAGGCGAGTAGCCTGAATGTCATCGACGGATTTGGTCTGGTTGTCTAGGTGCTCTAGACGCTGCTGATGCACCTTGGCACCACCAGAGACTGCTTCGAGCTGTTCGTCGGACAGTTGTTCTTCAACTTTAGGTGTCTTGTTCTGATCTTCCATGGGATTATCCTCTTAATAGTCGTGAAATTGAGACGTGGTTTAAACCCTGGTCAAGTCCAGAACGATCGCTTTCCCATAGAAAACTAAACGCTTCAGGCTGAACGTGGCTTAGCCGTGTTCTCAACTGTTTGTACTGTATCGAGGTCTCCCGTTGAGGATCTGAGTCACCCCTGAGAAAACACCTACAGTTTTATAGGCATTTGCTGAAGCAACACTCAAGTCAACATCAGCTTTGCGATCGCACCCGCGCCGCTGACCTCAAAATTTGTCCTGCCAGCACCGCCGCCCCAAAGCCATTGTCAATATTCACCACACCGATGCCCGTGGCACAGGAATTCAGCATGGTCAGCAGCGCCGACAGTCCGCCAAAGTTAGCACCGTAGCCAATGCTCGTGGGCACAGCGATAACCGGGCAATCGGCCAAGCCTGCCACCACACTGGGCAGGGCCCCTTCCATCCCGGCAACCACGACCAGCACATCGGCCTGGTCAATCACCTGGCGGTTGTTGAGCAGGCGGTGGATACCGGCAACGCCCACGTCCCACAGACGAGAGACGGTAAACCCCGACAGCTCAGCGGTGACTGCAGCCTCTTCGGCGACGGGCAGGTCAGCGGTACCGGCGGTGAGGATGCCCATGGTGCCCGGATGTACCGGGACCACGGCGTCCGGCTGGAGGGCAGCAATTTTGGCCGTGGCATAGTACCGAACGCCCGGCACACGGGACTGCAGTGCCTCGTAGACGTGCGGCTGAATCCGGGTCGCCATGACCACGGGGGTTTGCACCCGCATTGCTTCAAATATTTTGGTGAGCTGTTCTACGGTTTTGTCCTGCCCCCAAATCACCTCAGGAAAACCGGTTCTAAGGGCGCGGTGGTGATCGACCTTAGCAAACTCCTCAACTGGTTCGTAGTTCAAATGCTTGAGCTTATCGAAAGCAGCGTCAGGAGAAACGGCACCAGCTGATACCGCATTCAGGAGATCTTGAATAGCGTTGGGATGGGTCAAGGGTCAGCTCGACAGACAGCCGCTCTATTCTAAACCTGATGGGGTTGGGCGGTAAGGGGGTTGGGCCGTGAGTCGGGAAGCGGCAGAGTATGATCGAACCTATATGGTTTCTCTGGGTAGGGCTATGACCGACAGGGCTCTGGATATTGTCATTCTCTCCAATGGACCGGGGGAAATTGCCACCTGGGTAAAGCCGATTGTGCGCGCCCTGCGGAACCATGCAGAGGGGGCGCATCTGAGGATTTCGGTGCTGCTGAGTCCTTGCCCCCATGCCTCGGGCAATGAGCATGTGACGGCCCTGAGCTACCCCGAGGTGGACCGGGTGCAGGCTGCCACACATTTTTTTCGGTTTTTGCTGACGGGGAAAACCGCCGACAATTGGGACTGGCACCCCCAGGGGGTGGTTGTTTTTCTGGGGGGCGATCAGCTTTACCCAGTGTTGGTGGGGAAACGGTTGGGCTATGGTGCCGTGGTCTATGCCGAGTGGGAGGGGCGCTGGCAAGGCTGGGTGAAGTCTTTTGGGGCGATGCAGCCCCAGGTGGTGGACAAGGCAAACCCCAAATACCAGGATAAGTTCACCGTCGTCGGTGACCTGATGGCGGATGTCTCTGCCGCCCAGGACCATCGCCCGGCAATTGAGGCCCGGCTCGGCATTGATCCTGACACCCCGCTCGTGGGCGTTTTGCCAGGGTCCAAACCCCTAAAGCTGAAGATGGGGGTGCCGCTGATGAGTGCGATCGCAACCCACGTCCACCACCATCGCCCAGAAACAAACTTTGTCATTCCCGTCGCCCCCACCCTAGCGGTGCAGTCCCTCGTCAGCTACGCTGACCCTGCCCAAAATGCATTCGTCAAGATTTTTGGCGGACGCCCCCTAGAACTGGTAACCCCACCGGAACAGCTGCCCTACCTACAAATTGAAAAAGGCCCTCGCCTCTACCTGTGGCAGCCCTTCCCCGCCTTCGACGTCCTCAGTCGCTGCCAGCTCTGCATCACCACCGTCGGTGCCAACACCGCGCAGTTAGGGGCTCTGGCCGTCCCCATGCTGGTACTCCTGCCCGCCCAGCAAATCGTCAAAGAATTTGACTATCTCGATGGTCTGCCCAGCCTGCTCTCGAAGCTACCCGGCGTCGGCCTTGTGCTCCGTCAGCTGATCAACAAGGTGGTCCTCAATGCGCTGATGCAGCGCGGCAAACACTTTGCCTGGCCCAACATTTGGGCCCAGAGAGAGGTTGTCCCCGAGCTGTTCGACAATCTCAGCGGTACCAGCGTCGGCCAACGCGTCTTACACTACCTCGACCATCCCGATCAGCTACAGCACATTCACCAAGAACTCCGCCAGCTACGCGGTCCATCGGGTGCCGCAGAAAAGATGGCAGAGTTGATTCTGGAGGCAGTAAGCTAGCTCCGTTCATAATATAGGCACAGCCTACGGTGCCCCTATCCCATACACTCATGTCTTTGACCTACCCCACCAGCCGCCGCGACGACCAGACCGATCTTTACCATGGCGTCACCGTAGCCGACCCCTATCGCTGGCTAGAGGATCCTAACGCTGAGGAAACGCAAGCCTGGGTTGCAGCGCAGAATGACGTGACCTTTGGGTATTTGAACCAGATTGCCCAAACAGACGCCATCAAAGCGCGCCTCACGGAGCTATGGAACTACGAGCGCTACAGCAGTCCCTTTAAGCGCGGGGGACGCTACTTCTTCTACAAGAACGACGGCCTGCAAAACCAAAGCGTGCTGTACACCCAGCCCACCTTAGAGGATGACGCCAAGGTCCTGCTCGACCCCAATACCCTGTCCGAAGATGGCACCGTCGCATTGGGCGCCACTGCCGTTAGTGAAGATGGTCAGTACATGGCCTA
>JBCBOC010000461.1:0-4097 GCA_039821475.1 Cyanobacteria bacterium J06632_22
AGACCTAGAGCGCGAAAAAGACGCTCAGAAGCTGCTAGAGCAGCTCAAAACGTCCAATAATTTATACGAGCAAATTGAGCTGCTAAACGATCTGTCTCGAATAGAATCGCTATCGTTTGAGACGGGTTGGGGCAGCTCCCGGTCGGTAACGCTTGCCCACTTGCTCAACGAAATTTATATCAAAGCCAGTCGCCTGGAGTTGTGGGCCATCGTACGACGGGCGGCTGGACTGTTGGGCAAGGTCGATATTGGCCTGTCGGATGCCGTCACTGAGCTGCTGGTTCGACAAAAGCAAATTGCAGTGGGTAAAGCCTACAGCCGGGCGTCGCTGATGACGGACCCGATGCCCCCAGAGGACATTGTTCGAAAGATCAATGAATTCTGTGGGGAGGATATTCGAGATCGCGTCCTCACCCAAGAAATTCTGATCTATCTCAGTGTTTTAATTAAATCAGAACCTGAAATGTTTGAAGGGCTGCTGACCCTGCGCATCAGTTACCTGATCCTGCTGCTGATCAATGAACTCTGTCTCCGAGAGAAAATGACTCAGCCCGAGGCCTACGAGATGCTCATGAAGCAAAGTCCATCGGATATTCAGGCCTCGCTCCGGCGCGTGCTGGCCGGATATGAAGGGTTTGCCAAAACCTCGTTTACTCAGGAGTCGCTCCACGCTCGCCAGTCGCAGCCCGTGGACTGGTTTGTGCGCCCTGCCGAAGATGCCCCGGTCCCACCAGAGGGCGATTGGTGGCATAAGCGCCAGTTGGAGGGCAGCCTTAACCGGATGCCTGAGGACTTTTATCCTCGCATTTGGCGGTTACTGCAGCAGTGCCCTGGCATTATCATCGGTGATAAGCTAGAACGTCGGAATCGGTTGGTTAGCGAAATTATTCTGTCGGATACGACCCCAGAAGAGGCCGATTTTGCCCTACGTATCGAGCACTTGCTCAACAAAATTCAAGCGCCAGAATACCGGCAGTTGACTGTCGAGGCGCTGATGGAGTTGTCTGAGTTGTTTGACCGTAACCCCGACTGGCAAATTGAAGACGATATTGTGTTGGACGTGCTGGTTGGACATGCCGTGCGGCTGGCCTGGCTCGATGGCAATCCTCAACGGGCTTACCGCTATGACCAAGATAAAGGCGAGGCTTGGCCAGCGTTTTATCGGAGTTCTCCCCTGGTGTGTGCTCAGTATTTTGTGCGGGCTATGCAATTCCTGTTGGAGTTGGGGGACCAAGCTCCAGCTGTGGTGTAGGCTGGGGTTAAGCCGTCGCGTGTTGCTATCCTCTCGTTCCATAATTTGTCACTCCGCTCAGCTACTGTGGCACGAGTGTCGGGGGTGATTGTGGACCCACTAAGGCCTGCTTTATGGCGGCCACAAAAGCGTCGATGCGCTCATAAGTTGTGTTCCATGAACACATCAGCCGGGCACCCCCTTGGCCAATAAACGTGTAAAAATGCCAGCCCTGGTCATGGAGGACCTGAATCAGGGCAAGGGGCATTTCTACAAACACAGCGTTGGCTTGGCGAGGAAAGAGCAGGCTGAGTTCGGGGATTTGAGACAGTTGTTCTTCAAGATATGCGGCACAGGCGTTGGCATGTCTAGCATTTTTAAGCCATGCCCCGGTTTCCAGCAAACCTAAAAACTGAGCCGATAGATAGCGCATTTTAGAGGCAACCTGTCCAGACTGTTTGCAGTGGTAATCAAAGTCTTCGGCGAGGGACTTATCAAAGAACAGAATAGCTTCTCCCAGGGCCATGCCGATTTTGGTGCCACCAAAGCACAGTACGTCTATGCCGTTATGCCAAGTGAGTGCGGCAGGGCTCAGGTTTGTTGCTGCTACAGCGTTTGAAAACCGAGCCCCATCCATATGGAGCTTGAGTTGGTAGCGATCAGCCACGGTGCGAATATTGCGTAGCTCCTGCTGTGAATAGAGCGTGCCCAGTTCGGTCGACTGGGTGAGGCTAATCGCCTTGGGTTTGGGGTAATGCAAATCGCTTCGTTTGGTCACAATCTGGGTGATCGAAGTCGGCGTTAGTTTGCCGTTTTCTCCTTTGCCCAGGAGCAGCTTAGACCCGTGGGTAAATAGCTCTGGGGCACCGCACTCGTCGGTCTCGACATGGGCGGTTTCATGGCAAACAATGCTGTGATAGGACTGGCACAGCGTCCCTAGGGCTAAGGAATTGGCGGCTGTGCCATTGAAGACAAAAAAGACCTCGCAGTCAATCTCAAAAATGTCTCGAAACAGGTCTGTGGCCCGTTGCGTCCAGTCATCTTCTCCGTAGGCGGCGGCATAGCCCTGATTAGCCTTTTCTAAGTAGGCCATAACCTCAGGACAAATACCAGAATAGTTGTCGCTAGCAAACTGCTCAAGCATGGTAAATCCTGGGAGTAACGTAAACTGCTTCCGTGGCTGAGTTAGATCTGATCTAGACAATAGACCGGATGTATTCTCGGCGCATGCGTGCGATCGCATCGATAGAAATGCCCTTGGGACAGACGGCCTGACATTCACCGTGGTTAGAGCAGTCACCAAACCCTTCGGTTGTCATTTGGTCAGTCATGGCAGCGACCCGCTGCCGCCGTTCGACTTGTCCCTGGGGCAATAGCGAGAGGTGTGCAATTTTGGCGGCAGTAAATAGAGATGCGGAGGCATTTGGGCAGGCGGCAACGCAGGCCCCACAGGCAATGCAGGCGGCATAGTCAAAGGCCTGATCGGCGTCCGGCTTGGCAATGGGGATGGCATTTGCCTCGGGTGCAGCGCCGGTTTTAACGGAAACGTAGCCCCCTGCGGCCACGATGCGGTCTAGGGCACTGCGGTCTACCACGAGGTCTTTGACAATGGGAAAGGCGGTTGCGCGCCACGGCTCTACGGTGATGGTTTGGCCGTCATTAAAGTGGCGCAAATAGAGCTGGCAGGCGGATGTTCTTTGCTGTGGGCCGTGGGCCTGGCCGTTGATCATCAGGCCGCAGGATCCACAGATCCCTTCTCGACAATCGTGATCAAATTCAATGGGCGGCTGTCCGTTGGTGATTAGCTGTTCGTTAAGCTGATCAAGCAGCTCTAGAAAGGACATATCCTGTTGGGCATCGGGCACGGTGTAATGGCAAAAGCGACCGGCTTGATCGGCGCCATCCTGCCGCCATATTTTGAGTTGGAGTTGCATGATATGGCCATCGAAAAGCTGTTTCTATGATAGCGAGATGGCCGTATATTTACCCGCTGATTAGACCGCTGTCATAACAGTTAAGGTTGCAAAAATATACTGAAATTTCCCGTAGAGCCTTGCAATATCGGAGATTACAGAGGACTTGTGTGCGGTGATTCTGTAGATTAATGCAGGAAATATTCGAAGATATCAGGGATTTGATATCAGGGATTGCACCGGGCAGTATTCAACGAACCTGGATACTGCTGAGATTTAATATTGACTCGCAGCTATGGCCTTTCGATGTTCACGTTTTCTGAACCGGTTGCCGCTACAAACGATTATTACCATTCCGTTTGTTATTCAGGTGATTGGTGTCGTAGGTGTCGTGGGCTACCTTTCGTTTAAGCATGGGCAAGCCACTGTAGATGACTTAGCTATCCAGCTGCGTGCCGAATTGACCGGGCGGATCTTTCAGCAGCTTGAGGCTCTAGTTGAACAACCCGATGTGATTAACCAAATCAACACTAATTCTCTGCTCCAAGGCGATATCAATGTGTCTGCTGGGAAGGGGGAACATCAGCTTTGGCAGCAGGCGAAGGTGTTTCCGTCCACTAACTTGATTTACTGCGCCACGGAGGCGGATGGGGCCTTTTTGGGGGTGGGGCGTTCTGGTAATGGTGAGGGGTTACATATCCAAGTGGCCAACGCGGCGACGGATCGCTATTTCCACTACTATGATGCCGATCCTACGGGGCGGCGTTCTTTCCTGACGAGTAAAGGCAACAGCGTTTATGATCCACGGGAACGCCCATGGTACAAAGATGCAAAATATCAACGTCGGGCGACATGGAGTGATGTCTACCTGGATTTTGATACTCAGCTGCCGACGATAACGGCCAATGCGCCAGTCTATGATCCTAGAGACGGAAAGTTTACGGGAGTTTGTG
>JBCBOC010000203.1:0-6581 GCA_039821475.1 Cyanobacteria bacterium J06632_22
ACTGTTCTAAGCAAAGTGGCGAGCGCTATAATTCAGGCTTGATGAGGGCTTGGGGGTGAAGTGATACAACGTTTTCATCATGGCGGATTTATCAGCCAGGGTTGTGTAAAGGGATACCAGTCCTTGAGGCGTATCTGTCAAGAATCATGACGCCGTTCATGTCGAACATTCTGCCTTGGCAGAAAAATGTTATGCCTACGACACGACACTATCGATAGACCTATGGGACGTTACGTTGCCTCAGATCCCTATCCTTACCCCTATAACGGTGACCTGCGTTCCGACAATACTGCGCTAATTGTCATCGATATGCAGACTGACTTTTGTGGCAGGGGCGGTTATGTGGACAAGATGGGGTACGACCTCACGCTGACTCGGGCGCCGATTGAGCCGCTGCAGCGACTGTTGCGCGTCATGCGGGAGCTGGGGTACGTTATTTTGCACACTCGCGAGGGGCACCGTCCTGATCTGTCTGACTTACCAGAAAATAAGCAGTGGCGTTCTCGGCAAATCGGGGCATGTATCGGTGATCCTGGGCCTTGTGGGCGTATTTTGGTGCGAGGAGAACCGGGTTGGGAAATTATTCCCGAGCTTGCTCCGGTGGTCGGTGAGACCGTTATTGATAAGCCGGGTAAAGGGGCTTTTTTTGCGACTGATCTGGACCTGTTGCTACGTCGTAAGCAAGTTCAGAACATTATTCTTACGGGCATTACCACCGATGTCTGTGTTCATACCACGATGCGAGAGGCGAATGATCGTGGCTATGAGTGTCTGGTGTTGTCCGACTGTACTGGCGCAACTGACTACGGTAACTACGAAGCGGCATTAAAGATGATTAAAATGCAGGGCGGGGTCTTTGGTGCCGTTGCGACGTCTGATGATTTGATTGAGGCGATACAGTCCTAGGTTTGAGCCCCTATTCTCTGAATAATCTGAATAATAATTCTTTGAGCCCTAACGCTCTAAGCCCCAATGTCCTTCTAGTGTGCTATGACGACGACTGCTGAAACGGCTGCATCTACTGCTAGCGCGCCTTTAGGGCCGCCTCAGCTTGATGCGGTCAATATTACGAAGCGGTTTGGCAGCTTCACCGCCCTTGATGCTGTCTCGATGACCCTGCGTCCGGGTAGTGTCCATGCCCTACTGGGGGAGAACGGTGCCGGTAAAAGCACGTTGGTGAAGTGCATTATGGGCTTTTACAGGCCTACTGCTGGGCAAATTCTGATTGATCAACAGCCTCAAACCATTCTCAGTCCTAAGGATGCTCATGGTTGCGGAATTGGGATGGTGTATCAGCATTTTACCTCTGTTCCGGCAATGACCGTGTCCGAAAACCTTGTGCTGTCCCGCTACGATAGTCAGAATCTAATCAATTGGGGGCAAGAGACCGAACAGCTGGCTGCGTTCATTGGGCAGTCTCCTTTTTCGCTCGATCTAAATACCCCGGTGGCGCAACTCGCGGCCGGACAGAAACAGAAACTGGAGATTCTTAAGCAGCTTTATCTGCAAAGCCGCATTCTGATCCTGGATGAGCCGACGTCGGTGCTGACGCCGGGGGAGGCGGATGAGGTGTTGGGGCTGTTGCGATCGCAAGCTCAACAAAACCGGCTGAGTATTCTGCTGATCACCCACAAATTTCGTGAGGTGCAGGCTTTTGCCGATGAAGTGACCGTCCTGCGAAAGGGCCAATTGGCCGGTCGAGGGCAAGTGAATGATCTGTCTGTCGCCGACTTAGCTCAGATGATGCTTGGAGAGGCCCGTCATATCCAGTCGGTTCCCAAGGCCCCCGTTGAAACGCGTGCCCCGGTTCTTGCCATTACCGATGTACAGGCGATGCGAGATAACGGTTTGCCTGCCGTCAGCGGTGTTAACCTGACGGTCCATAGCGGTGAAATTGTCGGGATTGCTGGTGTTGCAGGTAATGGTCAGCGCGAGCTAGTAGAGGTCTTGTCGGGTCAGCGCCAGCCCATTGCGGGTCAGCTGACCGTTAACGGTGAGCCCTACCGCGCCACGCGCGCTGAAATGTTTCGCCACCAGGTCTATGCTCTGCCCGAGGAACCCCTGCGCAACGCCTGCGTGCCCACGATGAGCGTGGCCGAAAATATGGCGTTGCGCACCTTTGACCGTCCCCCCCAGGCCCGTTGGCAATGGCTCCTGATTCTCAAAGCGATTCGTCAGGCCGCCCGTACCTTGGTCAATACTTTTTCGGTCAAGACGCCCACCGTCGAAACCCCTATGCATCACCTCTCGGGGGGCAATGTGCAGCGTGCGGTTTTGGCCCGTGAACTATCGGCCGAAACCGTCCAGCTTCTGATTGCCGCGAACCCTTGCTTTGGACTGGACTTTTCGGCCGTGGAATTTATCCATAATGCCATTGTTGATGCTCGCAATCGCGGGGTTGCGGTGTTGCTGGTGAGCGAAGATTTAGACGAACTCATGGCTTTGGCGGATCGGATTGTTGTGATTAGTGAGGGTAAGTTTGTGTATGAGAGTGACACCAGCCAGGCGGATCTGGGGCTTATTGGACAGCGTATGGCTGGCCATGCCTAAACTTTGTTTTACCCTGTAGTCATGCTGTCTGAAAGCCATGCTGTCTGAAGCTATGCCGCCTGACTCGCGGGTACTTGCGGATCTCTTTTCTCTGGCGGCCGATCCAGACCGACTCGACTGGCAGCCCTTCCGGCCCGGTGTCGAAATTTATTCTCTCTACAAGACTGACCCCACTGGTCCGGCGGCGGCCCTGCTTAAGTATGCGCCTGGTGCGACGGTTCCTGCCCATGACCACAGTGGCTACGAGCATATTATTGTTCTCTCCGGCTCACAGCAGGATGAACGCGGCGTTTACCCGACGGGAACGGTAGTGATTAACCCGCCAGGTAGCGGCCATACCGTCCTCAGCGAAGCGGGCTGTATTGTGCTGATTATTTGGGAGAAACCTGTCGTCATGAGGTCCACCAGCTAAATGTGCTCGATTTCGGCCCAACCTTACGACTACCTTTTGCCGGACGCTGATTTTTTGGCACTGGTCATTATCGACATGCAGCGAGACTTTTTAGAGCCCGGTGGGTTTGGCGAGTCGCTGGGCAACGACGTCTCTCGGTTGCGTGCTATTGTTCCTGCGGTTCAACAGCTGCAAACTGCGTTTCGCGCCCAGGGGCTGCGGATCATTCAAACCAAAGAGGCCCACCGTGCTGACCTGCTAGACTGCCCGTTGTCCAAGCGGAACCGGGGCGATGCCGACCTGAAAATTGGGGACGAAGGACCGATGGGGCGCATTTTGGTGGCGGGTGAGCCGGGCAACGATATTATTCCTGAGCTGGCCCCATTGTCGGACGAGTTGGTGATTACTAAACCAGGGAAGGGGGCGTTTTACCATACGGGGTTAGATGATGTGTTGAGATCGCACGCCATTACCCACCTGATTTTTACCGGCGTCACCACTGAAGTCTGCGTTCAGACCACGATGCGCGAAGCCAACGACCGAGGCTACGAATGTCTGTTGGTGGAAGACGCTACGGACAGCTACTTTCCTGAGTTCAAACAGGCGACCCTCGATATGGTTCGCGCTCAGGGCGGCATCGTTGGCTGGACGGCGACGACAGAGCAGGTCCTAGCCGGGATGGCTGAATTTGGTTCATAGAAGTAGTTTGTATCGCCCACGTCCTAGCTTCTTGACTGAAGCCAGTGTTGATAGGCTGCTTCCGACTGAACAAAGTTCTTGGGGGCTTGATACAGCGGTGATGGCTCCCGCTTATTGTCGTCATACAGCTTCTTCATGCCAGCATAGTTGGCACCATACTCAGCACCAACAATTTCAATCTGGCCAACAATATTTTGATTTAACGCTGGCAGGTCTGCAGCTGGAACCCACAACTCTTGTAAGTGGTTACCACCTGCTACCTGCAGAGGATACTGATGTAAGAAATCAGTTACCACATTGAAGCGGGTAATAAAACCTACATAGCCAGCCTCAGGCTCTTGAGCATTCCAGCTTGTGGCAATGAGTTCCGCGTATTCGTAGGTCAAAACAGGGTAAAAGATCGGCTGTTCTGGCAAGCGCGGCGGAAAGGCACGCCAACCTGACGCTTCAATAAGCTTTAGCTCAGACAGCCCCACGGGCCGATAAAGGTGCATAAAATCGGAGGCGTTATCCATAGCTCAGGCGATTGATGATGGCGACTGCTGATTCTGACACTACAAGACCGACAACCCTGATTCGAGGGCGCTGGGTCGTTGCGCCAGACCAGGTCATTACCGACGGTGCCGTTGTAGTTGAGAATGACACCATTTTAGCGGTGGGTAAATGGGCGGATTTACATAGCGCCTACCCCCAGGCAGAGGTGCTGGGTTCCGAGAACCATGCGGTCCTACCCGGCTTCATCAATGCACACCACCACAGTAACGGCGTGCCCAATTCGCTCTTGGGCATTGAGGATGACTTTCTAGAGCTGTGGCTGTTTTCGCTGATTGGGTTGCGATCGCAACCCTCCCACATCAAAACCTTGTTTAGCATCGCAGCCTTACTCAAAACGGGCGTGACCACAGTGGTCGATTTTGCTGTGATTGGTGGCTCCCTGGCCGCTAGCGAAGCCGACCTCAAAGACCGCCTTAGCGCCTACGAACAGGCCGGGATGCGAACGGCCCTAACAGCAGGCTGTCGCTACGAAAGCATACTGGTTCATTGCCAGGATGAGGCCTTTTTAACCAGTCTGCCCGCAGCACTCCAGCAAGACCTTAAACAGCACATACCGCTTCAGCAGGGGTTAGCCGCCGAAGACTATCTAGCGCTGATGGGCGATACCGTTCGGCAGTATCAGGACCACCCTTATATTGATCTGTGGTTTGGTCCACCGGGACCCCAGTGGGTGGGGGATGAGCTGCTGGTCAAGATGGTTGACCTAGCGCAGTCGCTGAATACGGGCGTCCAAACCCACGCTATGGAGTCGTTTTACGAAAAGCTGATTGGGCCAAAGTTCTACGGTAAGTCAGTGGTTGCCCACTTACAGGAGCTGGGCGTGCTCAGTCCGCAATTTTCCATGGCTCATGGCGTCTGGGTCACAGAAGGCGATATCGAAATTCTGGCTGAGACGGGCGCATCTATCAGCCACAACCCTAGCTCTAACCTGCGTTTACGGGCAGGCATCGCACCGCTGAATGCGCTCTTGGCCGGTGGCGTCACCGTAGGGCTGGGCATGGACGGCACCGCCATCAACGACGACGAGGATATGTTTAGCGAGATGCGATTGGCTGCGCGGCTGCACCGCACCCCGCAGATAGGTGACCCGGCTCCCAGCTTTAGAGATATTTTTGACCTGGCAACAATCGGGGGAGCAAAGCTGTTGGGCAAAGCTGATGCCATTGGCAAACTGGCCCCCGGGTATAAAGCCGACCTGTCCTTGGTCAAGCTCGACCGCATGACCTGGCCCTGGGTTGCCCCAGAGACGAACCCGCTAACGGTGATGATGATGCGGGCTAGAGCTGGCGATGTGGATAGCGTCTTAGTAAACGGAAAAGTTATTCTAAAAGAGGGTAAGCCCACAGGCTTTGATCTAGCGGCAGTGGCAGAGACGTTGGCCGAACAGCTGGACCGCGCACCCAATCGCGAGGCTTATCGTACCCTAGCCCAAGCAATTCGTCCTCATTTAGCCGCATGGTATAGCGGTTGGGAGAACGCTGCCCTACGCCCTTTCAACGCCTTTAATTCTCGTGATTAATCGTCTCAAAATACGAACTTTATCTCAAAGCATGAACCTTAACCGTAAAGGGGTAGATTTAGCCGCTGCACTCGATGATTGCGGTTGATGTCTCGATCTCGAAGATCTCTCAAATGTGCTTGAGGGGTAGTTGTTGTGGGCTGTGTGTCTAACTGTAGAAACAGCGTCTGGTGTTGCAGATGATGGGTAAATGCCAGAAAATCAGGCCGTCTGCCGCCCACAACGGTATTTAACTCAGCGTCTGTTAATTCTCGATCATTGCTGATGTGAGAATTGCGAGTGTGCTGGGCGTGACGTTGAACGGAAGTGTGTTGGAATAACATGCTAAGCACCTCTGACTGAAACGGTATGCTCAGTATGCCTACCCGTGACCCGCTAGCCTTTCCGCAGGGGACAAAAGCAGATCTTTATTTTTTCCAATGCTGGAACAATTTCTGGCAGATTTCGGCAACAGTTATTGAGTATTTACTGTCACGCAGGTGGCAGTTTTCGGTCACCTAGCCCCCCTTCCTATGCCTCAGTCCCGCAATACAGTTAGGTCGTGAATGCGTTAACGCTTCTCCTTCAACCCTCTCGATAAGCTCGCCAACCACCATACTCACTAATCTCTTTTTTCCCTTCCACCGTTAGCGGTTCGCCAATGACGCCCAGCACCTCTTCTCCGTCTTCTAGCTTGACCTTACCGATGGCTAGCCCAGGCGGCTCTTGGGAGAGAACAATACCCAGACCCGCTAAAGGGATATCCCACACTTCAACCGCCACAGCGATGCCACCCTCTCGGACTTTCACCATGGCCGGATACTGATCGTCAATGGACCAGATGCGGTAAGTGGGTTCCGTTCGCGTTTCGCGATCAAAGGTGGCCCC
>JBCBOC010000450.1:0-4205 GCA_039821475.1 Cyanobacteria bacterium J06632_22
AAACATAAAAGAAGCAGCAATATCTAAAATCCGTACAACCCCCGTGTTACAGGGGCTTCTGTCAATTCAGATACCAAAACCAATACTTTTGATATTAAAAGATGTAAACTTGATTAGTATTGGCTTGACAGCTTGACGCTTTTAGGAGGGCGCGGTTACAATCCCAAACAAGTTGGCGTTGATGGTTTAAGTCGATTCTTTATTCACATCACAGAGCCCGCCCATCATCATCGGAGGAGTAACGATATGGACATGCCCGGAAAACTCACACTTGAGCAAGAATTTAAGCTTCAGGTCTTGAAGGAGCAGGTACGTGGTCTATCCCTCGACCAGGCGCAGGAGTACGTTCTAGAAATGATGCGCCAGATGATGGTGAAGGATAATCTGGTCAAGCACCTGCTGAAAGAAGCCTAAGTCGGCGTTGACAGCCCCCCTGGCTAAGAAGACGCCGTCATGCCATACGTTTGTGCTCATCGGGTCTCATTCATTTCGTCTCATTTCATTTAGCTATAGGCGTCTCGGCAGGCCCCAGCACTCGATGCTGGGGTTTTGTCGTTATTTTGGGCTACAGGATTAGAGCGTCATGGTCAAGACCTGCTCCTAGCAGCGTGACAGGTTTTATGGGTGGTGTCGTAGGCTGAAGGTGTTGTTGACGGGCTGATGGAATGGGCGGGCTGATTATTGCCGGTGACCGGAGTGGGACTGGCAAAACCACAGTAACGCTAGCGCTGCTGGCCGCCCTGGCCGACCGTTTAGGCCCACGCGCGACCGCTCAATCCCTTCAATCTTTCAAAGTGGGTCCCGACTATATTGATCCAATGTTTCACCGGGCAGTGACAGGACACCCCTGTTACAACCTAGACCCGGTGCTCACCTCAGCGACCTACGTTCAAACCTGTTACCAACAACACGCCACGACTTACACCGTCGTCGAAGGTGTCATGGGACTGTTTGATGGTGCAGATACGGCGAGTGATATTGCCAGCACAGCCCATGTGGCGAGACTCCTAGACCTCCCGGTGGTCCTGGTGGTGGACTGTAGCCATATGTCCCGGTCCGTGGCCGCGTTAGTGGTGGGCTACCAGCAACTCGATCCCAGGGTTGCGATCGCAGGCGTCATTCTCAACCGGGTCGGCAGCGATCGTCATTTAGCCTTCCTACACAGTGCCTTACACAGTATTAACGTCCCCATTTTGGGAATCTTTCGGCGCGAAACCGATATTGCACTGCCCGATCGGCATCTGGGGCTGGTCCCCGTAGGAGAATTGGATGGGTTTCAAACCATTCAGCATCGTCTGGCAGCCCTGGGGGAACGCAGCTTCGACTGGCCCCAATTAGAAACGCTCTTCCAGCAGGGTCAGACGACAGCTCCGCCATCCGTTATGGACTGGGGAACCGTTCCCGGCATGCCTCAGCGGCAGCAGCCCTCAGAAGTTGCGATCGCAGTGGCCTATGACCGCGCCTTTAACTTTTACTACCCAACCAACCTGGCCTTGTTACAGCAAGCCGGTGCTCGACTCCAGTACTGGAGTCCCATGGCTGATCCGTTACCTGACAATATCCAGGGTCTATATCTGGGGGGCGGTTTTCCAGAAGTTTTTTCCGCAGAACTGTCGGCCAACCATCCTGCCCGCCAGAGCGTCCGGCAAGCCATCGCCAAACACTTACCCACCTATGCCGAATGCGGTGGACTCATGTACCTCTGCAAGACCCTAATTGACTTTGACGGCCGTGCCTGGCCTATGGTCAACAGCCTACACACCACAGTCAGCATGGGCGGGCGCCTAAGCCTGGGCTATCGCAACGCTCAAACCCTCAGTTCAGGGCCACTCCTCCAAACCGGAGAAACCGTGACCGGCCATGAGTTCCACCGTTCCCGTCTAAAAACGCCCTTCCATCCTTCCCTTTATAGAAGTGAGCGCGCCTTTGGCCCCGGTGACGCCTACACAGAGGGCACCGGTACCAGCAGCCTCCATGCATCGTACTTACATCTCCACTGGGGCACCAGACCTGAAATTCCCCAGCGATTTGTCATGCATTGCCAACAGTGGCACGCCCAGAGGATGAAGATGGCAGCACCTTAGGCCATAGAGGACACAATCTCTCGCAGCGCCGGTTCTACCTTGGGGTACTTAAACGAAAACCCCGTCGCCTGGGTGCGCTCCGGCAGCACCTTCTGCCCCTCCAACACCACCTTAGCGCCGTCGCCCAACAGGGCTTCGATCACAAAGTCGGGCACTGGCAACCAGGATGGGCGATTCATCACTTGGCCCAAGGTATTACACAAATCCGACATTCGCACAGGGTGCGGCGCTGTACCGTTATAGACACCGGACATCCTCTCATCCGTCAACCCCTGAATGAACAGCCGCACCAGGTCGTCACGATGAATCCAAGAAAACCACTGCCGACCGGTACCAATCGGGCCCCCAGCATAAAGGCGAAACGGCGTTAGCATTTTGCCGATGGCACCGCCCGTCCCCAGCACAATGCCAATCCGGACAATCACCAGGCGCGTCCCCTGCGCCTTCACCGGCGCCGCCGCCGCCTCCCACTTTTGACAAATTTCTGAGAGAAAGTCTTCCTCAACCGGGGCGCTGGTCTCATAAAATTCTGCGGTTTCGCTAGTGCCATAAAATCCTACCGCCGAGGCACTCACCATCACAGCAGGCTTCTGATCAGCCTTGGCAATGGCCTCAACCAATTTTTCCGTACCCACCTGACGGCTTTTGAGAATGGCCTGCTTGCGCTCCGGCGTCCACCGTTCCGAAATTGGCTCACCCGCCAGGTTAATGACCCCGTCACAGCCCGATATTTCCGTTTGCCAGGGGCCAGATTCAGTGGGAGTGTAGGGCACCACTGTTACATTGCTAAATACGCCCTCAGGGAACATCCGCCGAGCTCGATCAGGGTTCCGAGTCAGCACCTTAATGCTATGCCCCTCTGCCTGCAGCTGTTGCACCAAGCCCGATCCGACAAACCCCGTTGCCCCAGTAACCGCTACTTTCATAACACCCTCACTCATTGACTGACGTTAGCCATCCTGTTGTCATCGCTGATCCCAGTCTAAACCTTGGCTGCGTCCCGTTACCCAGTCGCAAGCCAAGCAGTAAAATATAGGCCAGCCTCAATTTTGATCAACCGCTAACGCTAGCTAGAGGAACGCCACTGTGGGAGACACTGCTCAAGCTGACACGCCTAAGCCCATCTGGGTTAACGAACAAATCGACCCCTGCGGTATTCTTTATGCCTGCATTGCCACCACCAGCGAGAGACAGGCTCGTCTATGCCACGAAACCTTTCAATCCAACCTAACGGAAGCCGAGAAATCAGCGGGCTGGCTGGCCACGATACGGACGGTAGACCATTGGGACGACGTACCGGTGATTGCGCTGAAACTGTCTTAAAACCTTACAGACCCAGTGGCCCGCACAATCCTACGCCTATCTCCTGACCTCCCCCCGGTCCTACCCTATTTCAGAATCGTTTATGCCTGAATCGTTTATCCGCCTCGACCAATTCATGAAACTGCAAAACCTCGTTCAAACGGGGGGCCATGCCAAGATTCTGATTCAATCGGGGCAAGTGGAGGTCAATGGCGAGATCGAAACCCGCCGAGGGAAGAAGCTTATCTCAGGCGATCAGGTTACCTTTGAACAACAGACCTACACCGTTAATCTGTAGGCTAAAGCGGGCTTAATTCAGCTGGCATTATCAAACCGCATCTAGGATGGCTGCTTTCCTTCGAGAAAAACAGCCATCTGAGCGTAGTCAACGCTTATTCCCACCACCCAAACCGCTAGGAGTTATCCCACCATGCCCAAGGTTGAAATCTACACCTGGAGTACCTGCCCATTTTGCATTCGCGCCAAAGCCCTACTCAATAGTAAAGATATTGATTACACCGAATACTGCATCGATGGCGATGAAAGCGCCCGCGCAAAAATGGCAGAGCGCTCCAATGGCAAGCGTTCGCTACCGCAGATTTTTATTAACGATCAGCACATCGGCGGCTGCGATGACATTCACGCCCTCGAACGGCAGGGTGAACTCGATAAACTGCTAACGCCAGCAGAATAGGCCCTTCCTGCTGGTACAACAGATGCGGACCACTGGGTAAGTCGGACAATTCCGCCACAGAACTGTCCTTATCCCATGGCCCGCATTACAACGGGTTAGTGCGTCATCGCACCGATTGCAACTCG
>JBCBOC010000024.1:0-14085 GCA_039821475.1 Cyanobacteria bacterium J06632_22
ACCTGCCCCCACTCTTTCCCTACCCGACCCTCTTCCGACCTTTGGCGCTATCCTATTTGACCGCGCTCGCCAACTCATTGTTAAGAGCGCCAACAGTGACGCGCTACTGACTTGCGTTTGCTAATGTGTAAGAATACTTCGAATTAAAAATTCCCTAAAAAAATAATCGTCAAGCCCCAGACACATCGGCCAACCTCACGCCCTAACGCTGGCCCATTCTGGCCCACAAAACAAAATCAATAACCAAAACCGTTTTAGCAATCCCCTTCCGTTCCCCGCTCTCAGGATTCATCGTGACTGCTAAAACCCAGCCCGCATCTACTGCCGACACCGCAGAAAAAGTCCCTGACCTCAACCGACCTATGCTGGTCATCCTCGACTTTGGCTCACAATATTCAGAGCTGATCGCCCGTCGCATTCGCGAAACCCAGGTTTATTCCGAGGTGCTGTCCTATCGCACCTCCGTCGAACAGCTCAAGCAGCTCAACCCCCGAGGGATCATTCTCTCCGGCGGTCCTAGCTCGGTCTATGACAACTATGCGCCCCAGTGCGACCCCGCCATCTTTGGATTAGGCATTCCGGTGCTCGGCGTCTGCTATGGGATGCAGCTGATGGTGCAGCAGTTGGGCGGCCAGGTCGAACGGGCCGAACGGGGCGAATACGGCAAAGCCTCGTTACACATTGACGACCCCACAGACCTACTCACCAACGTGGAAGAGGCCTCCACCATGTGGATGAGCCATGGCGACTCGGTGACGGAAATGCCGCCCGGCTTCGAGCTGCTGGCCCACACCGACAATACGCCCTGCGCCTCCATTGCCGACCATACCCGCAAGCTCTACGGCGTCCAGTTCCACCCAGAGGTGGTTCACTCTCAGAATGGCATTGCCCTGATTCGTAATTTTGTCTATCACATCTGTGAGTGTGAGCCCACCTGGACCACCGAAGCCTTTGTTGAAGAGGCCATTCGCGAGGTCAAAGCCCGTGTGGGTGATAAGCGGGTGCTCCTGGCCCTGTCCGGCGGCGTCGACTCCTCCATGCTGGCCTTTTTACTCCACCGGGCCATTGGCGATCAGCTCACCTGCATGTTCATCGACCAGGGCTTTATGCGTAAGCGCGAACCCGAGCGTTTGGTGGAGATGTTCGATCATAAATTCCACATCAACGTGGAATACATCAACGCCCGCGAGCGTTTCCTAGCCAGACTTGAGGGCATCACCGACCCAGAAGAAAAACGCAAACGCATTGGCCACGAGTTTATTCGCGTTTTTGAAGAAGAGTCTCGGCGGCTGGGCCCCTTTGACTACTTGGCCCAGGGCACACTGTACCCTGACGTGATTGAATCCGCTGACACTAACGTTGATCCTCAAACTGGGGAACGCGTTGCTGTCAAGATCAAGAGCCACCACAACGTAGGCGGCCTACCCAAGGACCTACAGTTCAAGCTGATTGAGCCCCTGCGCAAGCTCTTTAAAGACGAAGTGCGTAACGTCGGCCGGTCCATTGGCCTACCCGAAGAAATTGTCCGTCGTCATCCCTTCCCAGGACCGGGCTTGGCCATTCGTATTATTGGCGAAGTCACCAGCGAACGGCTCAACATTTTGCGCGATGCCGACTACATCGTGCGCGAGGAAATCCGCAATCGTGGCATGTATCACGATTTCTGGCAGACCTTCGCAGTTCTACTACCGATCCGCAGTGTTGGTGTCATGGGTGACCAGCGCACCTACGCGCACCCCATTGTGCTGCGTCTCGTCAGTAGCGAAGACGGCATGACCGCGGACTGGTCCCGCGCCCCCTACGACCTGCTAGAAGCCATCTCAAATCGGATTGTGAACGAGGTCAATGGCGTCAATCGGGTGGTGTATGACATCACCTCTAAGCCCCCCGGCACGATTGAATGGGAATAGGAGGTGGCGACAATGACAGTCCCCAATCAACTCACCCTCAACCTGGTAGAGGGATCTGTACGATTCACGTTCTCGACAGCGGATGCAGAAAAGCTCAAAGCCGCCCTGGGTGAGTTAATCGCTTTGCTCAAGTCCGTGGCCGCAGCAAAAGCTGACGGCGGTAAGCCCAAGCCCGTCAAATCGATGGAGTATCAGTACACCGGGGAAGTTTTCCTCGAAATCTTCTGCAACCCCAACATTTGGCCCAGCCCCTTTGCCGCTAAGTTGCTGATCACCGTGCGCGATGACCGCATCCGCCTGACAACAGAGGCCGAACTGACCCGGATTTTAGAGGATGTGAACTTGTATCTCGAAGCGGCGACCTGAGTAGTCCGCCCTGAGGAATAAGGCAGTATGGTGGATACATCCATTTTTATTTGCCTGCAAGATTTCTGGCTAGGGTCAGAAATCTTGCTCTGAGCCTTTGTTTGTCTAAAAGGCTTGTTTAAAATTAATGCACCGTTTGTTAACTCAGCGCCTGGAGTTTAAAACCCAATGGAATTCGACACCCTTACCGAAATGCTGCAGAAAAGCTTCCGAGTAACGCTTGGTGCAGCGGCCTCTGCGGTAGATGCCATTCAAGACCCCCAGCGTTCTTCTGAAAAGTTTTCCGCCATCGGCAACGACTTTGAGCGATTGACCGATGAGCTAGAGGTCCGCGGCGCCCTGACGGAAAAAGAAGCACGGGAATTTGTGGACAACCTCAACCTACAGGATTTCCAAATCCCCAATCCCTTTGTGCCGACCCCTGCAAGCAACGCCACAGTCAACACCACTGCCACCCCTGTGGTCGATGCAGGCTTACAGGCTGAAGTTGCCGCGCTGACCCAAGAACTGGTATCGATTCGCCAGGAGATCGAAGCGCTAAAGGCGCAGGATTAGTGGTCTGTCAACGCTAGAACATAACGCTAGAACATAACGCTAGAACATCGGGTTGACGGGAACAGCGAAATAGCTGATGAGTGAGATGGCGAATAGTGTCAGGGCCTTTGCTGTCAGAGCGCTACAGGCCTAATGCTATTCGCCAAGCCCTGCTCGCCCATCTTTATCTGAGTTTCTAGGCGTGATGCTGCACGACCAACCTTGCGGATTAGGCTTTGCTGACAAACGGCGTTCCCCAGAACTGCCAGTTTTCTTTGTTAAATGGGGGACGCCAGCGTTGAATGAGGGCTGACTCTAGCTGCTGACGGGGTTTACGTTCAGCTGGCGCGTGGGGCCAAAAGGCAATGCCCAGTTGACTGGGTAAATCCTGCTGGTAGTGCACCTGTCGGTAGTTCAGCAGGTAGCGCTTGCAGTCATGTTCGCCTTTCCAGCGTTGGTTCGACTTAACGGTTTCACCCACGTACAGCAGTAGATCGGCGCTGTAATCAATGACAAAGTACAGCGCTGCAACGCCCACATCATCAAACTGCCAGCGCCAAAACTCGGTGTTTTGCTGGGGTAGGGTAAACGGATTGAGGGTTTCTGCCGTGGACTGGACATCCGTCGTTGGGCCGTATTGCCCCGGGGCTTCGGCCACGGCAAACAGACTGCCCTGCTGCGGTGGCGGTGCGATCGCAACCTGCCGCTGAAACCGGTTAATGCGAGACTTCCAGTCGGCCAACTCAGCGGTGCCCAGCTGCAAGGCAGGCGGCAACGACTCAAATCGTGATTGGTTAACCTGCTGCTGAGCTTGCGCCCCCAACAGCGATGTCTGCCTATCCTGCATGGCAGGGGCTCCCAGAAAGAAATCTACATATAGCGCTCAAGCACAGCTTAAATCCGAGTAGAACGCTACAGATGGCATGATAGTGGAGCCCACTGGGAATCGCAACAGCGGCAAAAGCCGGTCAGTATCTTGAGATATTTGGGCCTATTCTCAATCAGCGTTAAGATCCCCTCAGGGAAAATAGGGCTCCGCCTCATCGTTTGCGATTCACACCCCAATGGGTCCCTGCATCAAAGCTTGCTTCCTGTATCTAGAAGCCCTGCTTCGGCAAATTTTATGGAGGCTGACTCGCGATTTCACAGAACGGTGACCTGTTTCCTTAGACAAATCAAGATCTTAGGCATAATTACCTAGAATGCCATGTGATATTTGGGCAATCTAGGGATGTTAACTTTTGTTGGCGATGCCGTCGACGATGGCGATCTAGTTTGTTGACATAAGGACATCTATTTATGGTCGAGACGGTCACGGTGACTCCCCAATTTCAGGCTAGAGTAGATGCAACCAGCGGCATCATCCATATGCCGCAACGCTTTACGGTGACGGAGGCGGTAGTCTTCAAGCAGCGGTGCCAGCTCTTTTTTCAAGAGCATCCCGATGTGGGGCTGCTGGTGCTTGACTTTGCCCAAACCGAGTTTATTGATAGCAGCGGTATTGGCGCGTTGGTGATCTGTCATCGACTGAGTCAGTCGAACGAGACCCAGCTACGCCTGCGCAATTTGAGCCAGCCCGTCAGCATGGTGTTAGCCATGACTGAACTCGATAAGGTCTTTCACATTGAACCGGCAGAACCAACGTTTGAGGATCTCCCCGGCGCCCTGCCCGCCACGCATCCCTCGGTTACCTCAAAAGCAAAACGCCTACTGGATATTGTTGGGGCCTGCGTAGGGCTAGCGATCACGGCAGTGCTGTATGTGGTGGTTGCGATCGCAATTAAGCTAGACGACGGCGGCCCAGTTTTCTTTGGCCAAACCCGCTGCTCCTGGATGGGAAAACGCTTCACCATCTGGAAGTTTCGCTCTATGGTCACTGACGCCGAAGCCCGCAAGGCTGAAGTCGCCAACGAAGTGGAAGGCCCACTATTCAAGAACGAAAACGACCCGCGCATCACTAAAATCGGCGGATTCCTTCGCAAAACCAGCCTAGACGAGTTTCCTCAATTCTGGAACGTGCTCAAGGGCGACATGAGCTTAGTGGGGACCCGTCCCCCCACCCCAGACGAAATTGAGCAGTACGAAGTCCCGGAATGGCGACGCCTCAATGTCAAACCCGGCATGACCGGCGAATGGCAGGTGAACGGACGTTCCAGCGTCAAGAAATTCGAAGACGTGATTCGTCTGGATCTGAAATATCAGGAAAACTGGAGCCTGTGGTACGACATTCAGCTCATTATCAAGACAGTACTGGTGCTGTTCAGTAAGCGATCTGGAGCTGTTTAGTCCCAATCTCTCCACTTCCCCACCTCATACCCGATAATGGAGCCTGTCCATCTCTTAGGGGCTCAGAATGCTGCCAAAGCTGCTGGCTATTGTGATTGCCACGGGCAGTTTTGCCTTTTATTTTTCAGCCTTTTTTGTGCCGGAAGTACATCGTCGGTCCGACTTTGTCTGGAGCGGTGTTGGCATGTTTTATGCCGTGGTGCTGTGGTTTTGTGCGGGGCAAATGGGGGGTGCCGAGGTCTTGGGCCAAACGGCATCAGTGGCCTTGCTGTCTTGGCTAGGGTGGCAAACCTTACTGCTACGCCGCACCACAACCCCACCCCAGCAGCAAACGCCGCTGCGCTTTGGCAGTGCCCGCACCGCTAAGCAGCGGCTAGCCGCCACCGCCCGGCCCAAAATGGAGTACGAATTTGTGGAGGATGGGGTGGCCGTCATTGAAGAGGGCGCTGGACTGCCCCAGGCATTACCTGTGGATCAGTTGGGGACATTGGTGGTCCCTGCCACAGTACCCAGCCCCACCCCATTACAGGACACCTCCGAGTCCACCACCCCCAGGGATGTCAGCGTTGCCCCGGTCCCGTCCATCGAGCCAGCACAGCCCGAGCAAAACTTAGAAGCGGAGTCGGAGACTGTAGCAGCGACAGCCCCGCCGTCTGGAACGGTGCCACCAGCACCAGCGCGGGCACCGTCGCCATTAACCGCCTCAAAGCGCCCGCCCACAGACGATACAGATGAAGATTGGGGCGATGATATAGAAGATGCGATCGCACCACCTACCAACACGGGTACCAAGGGTTTGCTGGGCGGTCTCCGGTCTCTATTTGGCCGCAAGGCCAAGGCACCCCAGCCGATGGTGGAACTGCCCGCCCGGCCCCCATCAATTCCCGGTCTAGGTCAGCAAAAAGGATCCCAGCCGATGGTGGAACTGCCCCCTCGACCACCATCGATTCCCGGTTTAGGCAAAAAGAAGACATCTCAACCGATGGTAGAACTGCCCCCTCGCCCTCGGTCAATTCCCCGACCCCAAAAAGATGAGTCGGCCCAGTTAGCATCTGTCCAGCCAGACGCAGGCCAGCCAAAATCTGCCGCGCCAGCCAACGTAGCCTCTGACACAACGTTGGAAGCTGAACCCAGAGAAGGGCCCAATCCAGCAAACGGGACAAACGCCGACCCAGCGACGCCCGAGCCCATGGTGTCGGCCCCGCCCGCTAATGCCCCTGAAAACGAAGACAGTAACTGGCCCGACGATGCCAGCGAGGCGGAACCCAATTCAACCCAGTCTGCTGCGTCCGCACCTGCGACTGATGTCCCTGAAGACGAAGACAGCAACTGGCCCGACGATGATGAAGACTGGATTTAGAGGATGTAGTCTTCGCCATTGACGTGAGGACATCGAGTGCAGCTATCCTGCTGGGCACACAACGAGATGGCATCGCAGCCTTATCCGAACGAATTTGCAGCGGTTGGTCGTGTCTAGCCCCAAGGGTGGTTGAGGCCAAATTATGGCTACCGCTACTTTGCGTAGAACATTTTTGGTCCTCAAGTCCTGAGTATTGGAACCCAGTGGTTGCCGTCGCTACAACCCCCAAGCAAGGGCCTGTGTGGCGACGGCTACAGGCGTTTGAACTCTGCAGTCGAAAAGGGGCAAAATTCCGAATTCCGAATTCCGAATTCAAAATTCTCACCCCTTCGTCATCCACAAAACTTGAAGCGCCTCGTCATCTAAGGCAGAATGGCCGTTACTAATCACTCAATTGCCGCGAACTCGCGCCCGTCCCACCGTGACTGACCCCAAAAGCTATAAAGACACCGTCCTGCTGCCCCAAACCGACTTCAGTATGCGGGCCAACGCCGTCAAACGCGAGCCTGAATTGCAGGCCTTTTGGGAAGACAACAAGATTTACGAAACCCTGTCTGAGCAGAATCCAGGCGAAGTTTACGTGCTGCACGATGGGCCGCCCTACGCCAACGGCAACCTGCACATGGGCCACGCCTTGAATAAAGTACTCAAGGACATTATCAACAAGTATCAGCTTTTGCAGGGGCGTAAGGTTCGCTACGTTCCGGGGTGGGACTGCCACGGTTTACCCATCGAGCTGAAGGTTCTGCAAACCCTAGGCAAAGAAGAACGTAAACAGCTAACCCCTCTGGCACTACGACAAAAGGCAAAGGAATTCGCCCTAGAAACCATCGATAACCAACGTAAGGGGTTCAAACGCTTCGGCGTCTGGGGCAATTGGGAGCAGCCCTACATCACCCTACAGCCTGAATACGAAGCGGCCCAGTTAGGTGTCTTTGCCCAAATGGTGGAGAAGGGTCACATCTATCGGGGTCTGAAACCGGTCTACTGGAGCCCCAGTTCTCTGACGGCATTGGCCGAGGCCGAGCTGGAGTATCCAGATGGGCATGTCTCCCGCAGCGTCTATGTGGCCTTTACCCTCACCCAACTGTCCGAGGCAGCTCAGACAAAACTAGGCAACTACGCCGAGGCGCTGACCGAACATAATCTGGGACTCGCCATCTGGACCACCACACCCTGGACCCTGGTCTCCAACCAGTTCACACGGGGCAATCCTAACCTTAGCTATGCTCTAGTCGAAGGCTTCCAGAACATACAGCCCAAGTCCCCCAAATACGTTATCGTCGCCGCAGAATCTGTTGAACGACTCTCCAAGCTGTTTGAAACCGAGCTGACGGTGAAGGCCATCCTACCCGGTGCAGACCTGGCGGGTTCGGCCTACCAGCATCCGCTGTTTGACCAGACCATGCCCATGGTGGCCTCCGGCCATGACATTACCGCTGACTCGGGTACCGGCCTGGTTCACAGCGCCCCTGCCCATGGCCCAGAAGACTTTTTTGCAGCCCAAGGAAATGGCATTCAGCCCATTGTTCTGGTTGACGCCGCTGGTCGCTACACGGCAGATGCAGGCCAGTTTGAAGGCCTTAAAGTCCTCACCAAGGGCACCGAAGCGGTCATCGAGGCCATCACTGATAACGGCACGCTCCTAAAGGAAGATCCCTACGCCCACAGCTACCCCTATGACTGGCGCACCAAGAAACCGGTGATCTATCGGGCCACCGAGCAGTGGTTTGCTTCGGTAGAGGGCTTCCGCAATGAAGCGATGAAGGCCATTGACGAAGTGGAGTGGATCCCTGCCAGCGGCCAGAACCGAATTACAGCGATGGTCAGCGACCGAGCCGACTGGTGCATCTCAAGGCAGCGGAGTTGGGGCATGCCGATTCCCGCCTTTTACGATGAGGAAACCGACGAGCCACTGATGAACAAAGAGACCCTCACGCATATTCAGCAGATTGTTGCGGATCAGGGGTCCGATGCCTGGTGGGAACTGTCGGTAGACGAATTATTACCCGAAAGCTACCGTAACAACGGTCGCACTTACCGTAAGGGCTACGACACTATGGATGTCTGGTTCGACTCCGGCTCCTCCTGGGCCGCCGTCGCTGACCAACGCGAACAGCTCCACTACCCGGTAGAGATGTATCTGGAAGGCTCAGATCAACATCGGGGCTGGTTTCAATCTAGTCTACTCACGAGTGTTGCCACCCACGGCTGTGCCCCGTACAAAACCGTTCTCACCCACGGCTTTGCCCTAGACGAAAAGGGCCGCAAAATGAGTAAGTCTCTCGGAAATGTCGTAGACCCCTACACCATTATCGAAGGCGGCAAGAATCAAAAGCAGGAGCCCCCCTACGGAGCAGACGTGCTACGGCTCTGGGTCTCTTCTGTGGACTACACTTCAGACGTTCCCATCGGCAAGACCATTCTCAAGCAGATGGCTGACGTCTATCGAAAGATTCGCAATACGGCACGGTTCCTGTTGGGCAATTTGCACGACTTTGATCCAACAGTCAATGCCGTCCCCTACGACGAGATGCCAGAGTTGGATCGCTACATGCTGCACCGGATGACAGAAGTGTTCGGAGAGATTCAGACGGCCTTCGAGTCCTATCAGTTCTTCCAGTTCTTCCAGACAGTACAAAACTTCTGCGTGGTAGACCTATCAAACTTTTATCTCGACGTCGCTAAGGACCGACTGTATATCAGTGCCGCGGATTCAGTCCGGCGACGGAGCTGCCAGACAGTGTTAGCCGTAGCCATTGAGAACTTAGCTAAGGCCATTGCCCCTGTTTTGTCGCACATGGCAGAGGATATTTGGCAGTTTATGCCCTACGAGACCGGCCAGAGTTCCGTCTTTGCAGCGGGCTGGATAACAATAGACAATAACTGGTCAACCCCTGACCTAGCTAAACATTGGACACAGCTAAGAGAGATTCGAGATGAGGTAAATAAAGTCCTTGAGCAGGCCCGGACAGCAAAAGAGATTGGGTCTTCTTTAGAAGCAAAAGTGCTGCTCTACGTGACCGATACAGACTTAAAGGCACAACTTGACCGCATGAATCCGGCCGATAGTGTGGCCGCCGATGTTACCCACGTAGATGAGCTGAGATATCTGTTCCTCGTGTCCCAGGTGGAGCTTTTAGAATCACCCGAACGGTTGCAGGGATTGAAATTTAGCAGCGAGTCCGATGCCCTTGGCATTGGCGTGGTCGATGCCGATGGCAAGAAGTGCGATCGCTGTTGGAACTACTCCACCCACGTTGGTGAATCTAAGGACGATCCAACGATTTGCGAACGCTGCGTAGATGCCTTAGCGGGTAATTTCTAAGCGAGCAATCAACGTAGTTTGAACCGGCGTAGTTTGAACCGGCCACCTTTAAGACTACGGCGCACTCGACTAGCGTCGCAGGCAGATGAATTACAGCGCGTTCCACGGGAATCGCCCGACGTGGCGACGCGGCCAAGTAGCCCAAGCTCTAGCGCTGGGGGCATTGACATCTAACCACAGACCGTCGAGCTAGGAATCCGCCTTTGAAATGTAACGTGTGCTACACGATGCCACTTTTTAGAGGCGGACGTCGTCTCGATATGTCAGTCGCCAGATCCGTTAGATCAAGGCTGCGACACCATAGGGTTCTGTGACAAACAGTCCAGCACCCGGGAGCACCCTTAAAAGCAACACGACAAAAATATAGCGACCGCAACTTTGCCTAGGACATCTCTGGCGCTCAAGCACTGAGCATTGGAGCCAAGTGGTCGCCGTCGCGCACACACACCCCAAAAGGCCTTTATGGCGACGGTTATAGTACAAAAAAACTCAGTATTTAGGCTTATATCGCGTATCCTTTGCGATAACTTCATGAAGCTTTATTCCTTCTTTATGAAAAATAAATGTAGACTGCATTTGCAGCATTGCTTGTGCTTCCTGTAACTGCTCAAACGGAGCTATGAATATCGTTGCTAGAGAGACTAGAGTCTGAGTGATATAGCGTTCCACTTCGCAGTTAGGGCATTCGGGGTACTCAGGTACCTGATGTTTGAGTCAGGTGGTTCACTGCTTTTCAAGAATCCTTGTAAGAGCGGTCATAAGGCCGCTGCTATTCTCAACATCGCAATTTATTTTCAGAAGTGTCCGTCATCAACATTTGCTCATTGCCGTTGGCACGTAACCGTATCGCGTGATTCCATGCTGAGAGGTATCTCCTGTCTCCATGGGGACCGATCTTTGATGCCATGGTCAGTGTGGCAAAGCCTGTAAGTCCTGAAATCGTCAGTCTGTAATTTTTCCAAATTGTACCGCGCCGCAGGTTTCAAATACGTTGAAATTCAAAGCTCACTAAACCACTGAATCTGAGAGACTTTCTCTCTCAGGTTTGGTTGGGTGATTAGCGCTATGTGCAGTTGTCGAGGCGCTTAACGCAGCATCGACACAGGGTTTTGCTGCGTTCAAGTTGGTCTGATTAGGCCAGTAACTTAGCGTCGGCGAACGGAACAGTAATCCAACAGATTGACTATGCAAGAACAAAGATTACCATTCCCCAAGCAGGGTCAGATTCAGCGTTCATGGTTAGCCAACGGCCTCGTAGGGTTAGCCAGCATCAGTCTGGTGATGTGGGGTCTGCGCACCGCCCAAGCTCGAGTCACTTCGGTGATCAGCGTTGATGCGGTTGTTAACGCGCCAATTACCGATCTGAAAGCGCCCCAGGCAGGTATTCTGCAAAGTCTTCCGATCGAGACGGGTGCCCTGGTTAGTGAAGGGCAAACCCTCATCAAGCTCGAAAACGATCGGCTTGATAAGCTCACCGTCCAGACAGCAGAGAGCAAATTAGATCGTCAGCAAGCAGAATTAACAGCTGCTCAGGTGCGTCTAGATCAACTCCGATCGCTGCAGCGGACACTTCAGACAGAAGCTGGGGGCCAATTTGAACTCGAAAACGCTGCAGCCCAAGCCGTTGCAGAGCAAGTTGAAGCTGAGCTTTCAGACCAGCAAGCAGCGTTAACGCTGGCGAGAACTAACTATCGTCGCGTCTCCAACCTCGTTAATGAAGGCGCTTTGGCCCAAGCCGAAGTCGATCAGGCCCGAGCCGAAGTTGATCAGGCGGAGGCTCAGCTAACGGCCCTACAAAAACGGCTGTCGCGATCGCAAGTTGACCAAGCCGCAGCGTCCGTCGGGTTATCACTCGATCAAACCCGCAGCGGGTTTGATCCTCGAATTCGCCTGCAGGAACTTGCCCTCCAGATCACCGAACAGGAGCAACGCGTCGAAGCCCTGCGGGTAGATTTAACAGCTTCAGCCGCAGAAGCCACAGCGGCTACCAAGGACTTTGAGCGCCGCCAAACCGCTCGCATCGAAGCCCCAACGGATGGGGTCGTTTGGCAAATGACGGCTCGACCCGGCGAATATGTTGAGCAAGGCGAGGTTTTGGGGCAAGTGGTGGACTGCCAACAGCGCTGGGTAGATGCCTACGTCAGCGAGCGCAATGTTCGACTACTGCAGCCGGGTACTCCAGCCCAAATTACACTCTATGGGACAGATCGCCAGGTGCTCTCTGGCAAAGTCAGTCAAGTTCGTTCCGGCGTCGGTCGCCTAGCACCCGGTCAGGAAGTTGCCGTTCCCCTTGAGCGAAACCTCCCCCGCGCCACCCAAGTACGTGTCGAACTCACCCCCGAAAGCTCTCCACCCGAATCATTCTGCTATGTCGGCTACACCGGCAGAGTCACGTTCAGCCTGAACTAGATTTCTGAACTCAATACATGGTTTTAAAGACGCCTGTGCCGAGGCCCCAACAGCCTAAAACGTCGGCGCCCACTGTGCGATCGCCCCATCCAAGGCAAGAGCCACTGATCTCACCTGTTATGAGACAGCTGTTTGTTGCCAGCTTACTGCTGGCGATCTTTGGGTTTTATGTTGCGCAGTGGAACAGCATTTCCCCCACCGTTTTCTCACCCCAGCAGGTCAATCCTGTCGAAGGGCAACCGCTCCCGGCCGGGCTCCCCCTAAGCATGGCCGGCCTTTTATTGCCCCTCGGAGCGGTGCTGATGATAACGCTGCAGCTGCGCTGGCTACCCGTCAACAACTGGACCCGAGCCGGCATGAAACTCTTGCTGGGTGGATTTGCCATCCACTATTTCATTTGGAGAACCGGCACCCTCAATCTCTCCCACTGGAGTAGTGCCCTCCTCAGCACTGGGCTGTTTATCAACGAGGCCATCTGCTTTGCCTCTATGATGCTATACCTTGCCCAATCAACTTGGACTACAACCCAGCGGCGGCGGGCTACCGCCGACGTCTATGCAGCAGACGTTGAGAGTGGCCGCTACCAGCCCAGCGTAGATGTGTTGATTCCCACTTATAATGAGCCTGATTTTATTATCCGGCGGACGGTGATTGGCTGTCAGGCTATGTCCTATGCCAACAAAAAGATCTATGTTCTCGATGACACGCGCCGGCCCCATATCAAGGCGCTAGCATCGGAACTTGGCTGTGAGTACATCACCCGGCCCAACAATATCCATGCAAAGGCGGGCAACCTCAATAACGCCCTACTTCAGCTCGAGGGAGAGCTCCTCGCCATTATGGATGCTGACTTTGTACCGTTCAAACAGTTTCTGAGCCGGACCGTGGGCTTTTTTCAAGAGCCCATTGCTTTATTACAAACTCAGCAAAATTTCTACAATCCCGACTATCACGCACGGAACCTAGGCTTGGGCAGTACAATCCCCAACGATTTAGAACATTTTTACGGGCATTTACAACCTGCCCGCGATGTCGGCAACAGCGTCATCTGCTGTGGCACATCTTACGTGGCTAGGAGAGAAGCCCTACAATCCGTTGGTGGATACTACACTCGTTGCTGTGTGGAAGACTTCCAGACATCGGTGCTGTTACTCACGGAAGGGCACCGCCTAGCTTACCTCAACGAAATGTTGAGTATGGGGGAGTCGACCCGTACCTACGCAGACTTTATCGATCAGCGGCTACGGTGGCTCCAGGGCAATTTGCAAACCTTTTTCTGTTCGGATGAGCTACACCTATGGACACGGCTGAACTGGGTACAAAAGAGCTATTTGTTATCACAGTTATGCTACTGCTTCCAATCTGTTTTTCGATTGGTCTTCCTGCTTACCCCACTATTCAGCGCATATCTGGGTATTGCACCACTTCTAGCAACCCTACCAGAGTTTGTCTATTATTTTTTGCCCTTTATGACCCTGCATATCGCCGTGTATGGATGGTCCACAGGCTACCGCGTCTCCTTTTTTTGGAACGAAATTTACGAAACCATCTTTTGCTTCCCAGGCTTGCGTCGGGTCTGGTTTGTGCTTCGAAATCCCTTTGGTAAAGCCAGTCGCGTTACCCGTAAAGGCATTCAAAGCCATAGAAAGGTCTATAACTTAGCCTTAACGCGACCGCTAGCGATACTGTTAGGACTGTCAGTCTCGATCATTCTTCTATACGTCGGCGGGTATCTGACAGGACACTGGCCAACCCCTCCCCAAGGCAGTTGGATCACCCTAGGATGGTTAGGCTACAACAGCATCATTCTGCTGGTTGCGATTTTAACGGCAATTGATCAGCCTGTGAGACGGCTCAACGATCGCTTCCCTTTAAAGCTCCGCTGCCGCGTG
>JBCBOC010000306.1:0-5410 GCA_039821475.1 Cyanobacteria bacterium J06632_22
CTATCTTGGGGCCTGAGGCATTTGTTCAAACTAACCTGGTTGGGACGTTTACCCTGATCGAGGCCTTTCGGCAGCACTGGCAGGCCGCAGAACAGCCCGAGACCTATCGCTTTTTACAGGTTTCCACCGACGAAGTTTACGGTAGCCTTGGCCTCGATGACCCAGCCTTTTCTGAGACGACACCCTACCGGCCTAACAGTCCCTACGCGGCGTCCAAGGCCGGTAGCGACCATTTGGTGCGTGCCTATTTCCACACCTATGGTTTACCCACGCTGCTGACTAACTGTTCCAACAATTATGGGCCATACCATTTTCCTGAAAAATTGATACCCCTGGTGTGTATCAATATTTTGTTGGGCCAGCCGCTGCCAGTGTACGGCGACGGTCAGAATGTTCGCGACTGGCTCTATGTGGCCGATCACTGCGCCGCCCTGGACCGAGTCATTCATCAGGGCAAGCCGGGTGACGCTTACAACATTGGGGGTAACAATGAAGTGAAGAACATTGACCTGGTCACGCAGCTCTGTCAGTTAATGGACGATCTCTCACCGTCCCTGCCAGTGTCTCCAGCTCGCCAGTTAATTACCTTTGTGGCTGACCGACCGGGACACGACCGTCGCTATGCCATTGACGCGGCCAAGCTGCGCACTCAGCTGGGGTGGGAGCCTCAAGTATCCTTGACTGAAGGACTGAGACGCACCGTGCAGTGGTATCTGGCTAACCCGCACTGGTGGCAACCGCTCTTGTCCGATGACTACCGGGCCTATTATCAGCAGGTTTATGGGCGACCAATTCAAAACGGAACAATTGTCCAGGACTAAAACTCAGTCCGATGCCGTGCGTTATGGCCGTGGCCACAAAGGCCTTTTTGGGGGGGGTGCACGACGGCGGGCCACTTGGCGACCATACTGGGCAATTGAGCGCCAGGATTGTCCTAAGCGGCGAGAACGATACAGCCATCTCCCCGTAAGGGTATGCGGTCTATGCCGCTAACATCTCGACGTCGTACAGCAGAAAGCCGTGCTTGCTGAGGGTATGCCAGGTACGATGCCCCACAATGCCATCAGCTTCTAGACCGCTACTGGTCTGAAATGCCTTCACCGCCTGTTCAGTGTGAATGCCAAAGCGACCGTCAACTCTGTCAGGATAATAGACGGCAGAGGTATTACCATCTTGAACCAAACGGGATAGGATATCTTGGACAATTTTAACCTCATCGCGATTGTTGTTGAGGCGCAGTACGGGCATATCTATGGGGCCCCTTGTAAACAGGGCTCGCCAGGTTTTGTTGCCGACAATGCCGTCATTGCCTAAAAAGCGAACAAACTGAAAGTCTTTGACAACACCTTCAGTCCAGGCACCGAAGATCCCATCAACGGGAAGGTTGTAGCCGTAGGTGTTGAGCAATTTCTGGAGTTCTTGAACGGCTTTGCCCCGCGCGCCGAAGCGCAGAACAGGTTTGTTAATGGTGGTTGCAATCATGACAGTCGTCCTTGCGTGGGTAATGTTGGATGCGTTGCGGGGACAGTATTGAGAGCTGTTTTCTGGTTTGCCTGAGCTTCGCGATATATAGCGCTCGCCACTTTGCCTCTAAGAAAATGGCCCAATAGGCGTATTTTCTTCCAGGGTTAACCCAGCGCACCGTGCTGGGCCAAGCGCTGAGGACAGTTCTGACTGTGAAACCCTGGGTATGGTCGCCAAGTGGCCCGTAACCGCGCACAAACGTCTGTGGCGGTTGCTATAGCAGTCGAATGGGTTGACCAACCCTTCGACTGCTATAGATGTGTCTAACACTTGTGGTGCCTAACACTGGCGGTGCCTACACGTAGTACAACAGGTAGCCGTGCTTGCTCAGGGCGTGCCAGGTACGATCGCCCATAGTGCCATCCGTCGGTAGACCGCTGTTTTGTTGAAAGGCTTTCACCGCGTTTTCCGTTGCTTGACCATATAGACCATCGACCTGGCCGATGTAGTAAGGCTCGTGTTGCAGATGATCTTTGACCAGGAGAGAAAGAATATTTTGCACCAGTTTGACAGTCTCGCCAGTGCTGCTGCGACGCAGCACCGGCATATCCACCGGTGCTCCTGCATAGAGTGCTCGCCAGGTTTGGTCGCCGACAATGCCGTCGTTGGACAAAAAATGCGTCAGCTGAAAATCTTTGACGCAGCCCTCCGTCCATGACCCGAAGATGCCGTCCACGGGCAATCCGTAGTGGTAGCGATTTAGCAGTTCCTGGAGTTCTTCAACAGCTTTACCCTGGGAGCCAAAACTCAGGGTTGCTTTGCGTAGAAGTGTTGCAGTCATGATGGTAGTCCTTGTGATGAGTGGTTTGAGAGAGGCAACTTGTGGCGTGATGGCCGTTGTTGCGATGGTTAAAACTCCAGGCATGGACAGGACGTTTTCGCATGCTATGGGCTACCCTTTTGGGTACTCTCGATCAAAAAAATGCGGTCCCCCGTTAGCAACAAACTGACAGTGGAGTGAGTCCCTAAGGGGGTATGGCGGAGCGAATGCTTCTTTGGGGTCTGATGCCGTGGCTAGGTTGCAATCTCGTCCCGGTGCAGGGCTCGCATTGTCTTGAAGACGTTATTTAAGGCGTTACAAGGTCAAGGCGTTACAGGGTCAGGGTAACCAGTATGGATCCTGCGATGCCGCGTTTGCGCAGAGAACCCAGCCAAGGTACGACTGGACGGCTGCGCAAACCCTGGCTACCAACGCTATAGTTTAAAGCTGGTCTGCCTGTAGGAGCCTGCCCGTGGCCGCTGTGAATTCACTCGTCAATACTGACATTGCTCGTCCTGCCCGCTATTTGGGGAATGAGCTGGGGGCCGTTCATAAGGATTGGGCCAGCGCCGCCGTGCGTTGGGTGCTGACCTATCCTGAGATTTATGAGGTGGGCTCGTCTAACCTGGGGCACATCATTCTGTACAGCATTCTGAATCGACAGCCCCGGCAACTGTGCGATCGCGCCTACCTCCCTGCTGCCGATCTCGCTGAAAAGCTTAAGACCACCCAGACGCCGCTGTTTGCCGTTGAGTCCCAGCGGTCGCTGACCGACTTCGACATTCTGGGCTTTAGCCTGAGCTACGAGTTGGGGGCCACCAACATTTTAGAAATGCTGACGCTGGCCGGCATTCCTTTGACTTGGCGCGAGCGTCAGGGAGCAGGGGCCTGGAATGTCGGGGGAGATAGCTGGCCGCTGATTTTTGCCGGCGGGCAAACGGCAACCTCTAATCCAGAGCCCTACGCAGACTTTTTTGATTTCGTTGCCCTGGGTGATGGTGAAGAACTCTTACCCGAAATTGGTCTGGTCCTCGAAGACGGTAAAGCGGCTGGACTGAGCCGCGAAGCGCTGCTGCTGGACCTAGCGCAGATTCCTGGGGTGTATGTGCCGCGGTTCTACACGATGACCGATAGCGGTGCTGTTGTCTCTGATCGCCCGGACGTGCCTGCCCGCGTGCTGCGGCGAGTGGCGCCGCCGATGCCGGACTATTCCATTGGTCTGGTGCCCCACATTCAGACGGTGCATGATCGGTTAACCATCGAAATTCGCCGGGGCTGTACTCGAGGTTGTCGCTTTTGTCAGCCCGGAATGCTGACGCGCCCTGCCCGAGATGTTGAACCGGAGCAGGTGGTTGACGCTATTGAGCGGGGCATGAGGGCTACCGGCTATAACGAGTTCTCTCTGTTATCGCTGAGCTGTTCTGACTATCTGGCGCTACCCGCTGTGGGTGTTGAGGTCAAAAATCGACTCAAGGACACCAATATTTCTCTGTCCTTGCCCAGTCAGCGAGTAGATCGCTTTGACGAGAACATTGCTCACATTGTTGGGGGCACACGCCAGACGGGCTTGACCTTTGCCCCAGAGGCGGGCACCCAGCGAATGCGCGACATCATCAACAAGGGACTCACCAATGAAGAGTTGCTGCGCGGGGTGCGGACGGCCTACGAGCAGGGCTGGAATCGGGTCAAGCTCTACTTCATGATTGGGCTGCCCGGTGAGACTGACGTGGACGTGGTCGGCATTGCTGAGACGGTGCGGTGGCTACGTCAGGAATGTCGACTAACGGGTCGTAAGCCGCTGGGTTTTAACATCACCATTTCGAACTTTACCCCTAAGCCTCATACGCCGTTTCAGTGGCATGCGGTGTCAACCACCGAGTTCGAACGTAAGCAGGCGCTACTACAGGAAGAATTCCGCCAAATTCGTGGCATCAAGGTAAATTTCACCGATGTGCGCATTTCGGCGATGGAAGACTTTGTTGGACGGGGCGATCGACGACTGTCGGCAGTGGTGCGACGGGCCTGGGAACTGGGAGCCGGGATGGATGCCTGGTGGGAGAGTTTGGAGCGAGCCTACAATGCCTGGACTCAGGCCATTGAGGATGCAGGACTGGCGTGGAAGTATCGCCAGACGGAATGGGGGATTTTTGATGCAGCAGCGGCCCCAACAACAGAATCTATTGCAACAGAATCTGGAGCGACAGAATCTGGGGCGACAGCGGGGAGTTTTGTAGACTCTGGATCGACAGGCTTTGACGAGGTATCTGCCTCGTCTGACGCTAAGGCCTCCAGCGCCAATACCTCTGGCACAAATGCCTCTGACAGTAGCTTAAGCGATGCTCGTTTGCAGGCTCCGCTGCCTTGGGACCATATTGATACGGGCATTGATAAGCAGTGGTTAATTGACGACCTGAAGCGAGCCTTGGCGGCAGCAACGGTGCCCGATTGTTCCTTTGAGGGCTGTTCCCATTGTGGTATCTGTGGCCCTGACTTCGGCCACAATGTGGTTGTGCCGCCGCCGCCAATACCGACTTTTGAAGGGCACTTCCAGCCCAATCAGACGCGCATGCAGCGGTTGCGGGTGCGCTTAGGTAAGCGCGGTAGTATGGCGCTCTTGGGACATTTGGATCTGGCGAGAATGCTGGATCGAGCTGTGCGCCGGGCGGCTTTGCCGATTGCGTTTACCGGGGGCTTTCATCCGGGGCCTCGGATTATTCCTGCCAATGCGTTACCCCTAGGGGCAACGAGTGAAGCAGAACTGATCGACTTTGAGCTAACCCAGTCCATGGAACCGGAGGCGTTTGCCGAGGCCTTGCGATCGCAACTGCCGGACGATCTGCCCTTATACGATGTTCAACCTGTGGCGTTGACAGCGCCTGCGGCCACTAAGGTGTTGGACCAGGCCGAGTACCTGCTAGTGCTGCAAGCGCCTGCCCCAGAGGCAGATTGGGTGGCTTGGACGCGTCAGGTTTTGGCGACTGACGAAATCTGGTTTGAGAAAAAGCAAAAAAAATCGGGCAAAATTCGGCGGATTAATCTGCGAGAGCGGTTGTTTAAGTTGGATTGCATGAGTGCGCCAGGTGCGGTAAGAGAGGCCCCCCCACCACAAACCAAGATCTCAAAATC
>JBCBOC010000474.1:0-3984 GCA_039821475.1 Cyanobacteria bacterium J06632_22
CTACGCCATGTCACGCCCGAGCAGGCTGTCCCACTAATTAAGTTGGTCTTGGAAGATGCCAATCAGCAGGTTCGCTCTATGGCGATCTTTGCCCTGGGGGTGAAGCCGACGGCAGAGTCCTTGCCCTTACTGGTCAAAATTCTAGAAACCGATACTGACTATGGCATCCGTGCCGATGCAGCGGGTGCCTTGGGTTACCTAGAGGACCCACGCGCCTTCGAACCCCTGATGCGGGCGTTTTACGAGGATACAGATTGGCTCGTGCGCTTCAGTACGGCTGTTGCCCTTGGGAATCTCAAAGATGTCCGAGCGCACGATGCACTCATGAAGGCACTCAACAGCGAGGAAGTTGTGATTCAACAAGCTGCGATCGCAGCCTTTGGCGAAATTGGCGACCAAACGGCCATCGATGAGATTCTTCGCTTTGCTCAATCAGAGGATTGGCTGGTACGACAACGACTCGCTGAAGCCTTGACCAATCTACCGAGCCCTAAAAGTCTATCGGCACTGCGATACCTGGCCAAGGACAGCCATTCCCAGGTGGCTGAAGCCGCCCGCATCGGCCTCGAAAAACTAACCGCGGCCTAGGACGGGGGTAGACCATCCTCGGGAAAGACCCACTTGGGGCCCTCAGCCGCCTGGGCCAGACGTTTTTTGCGGACGGCCTCTTCAGCCATTTCTAACATCTTATCGAGGGAGGTTTCCTCAATAAACTTAGAGGCCTCGGTTTGATACGCCTGATTCGGGCATTCAGCGCCCAGCACGCAGCCGTTCACACAATCTACAGCACAGTTCACTTCGGTCGTCATAATCGGGTGTTCGATTCAGCCCTCTTATTATATAAAGCGAGCTAACACCAACTTTATGACCCCAGCTTGATTATCTCCGTGAGGTAGGCGTCACGATCAGGCCAGATGCAAAGCCACCGTATCGGCCAAAGCATCAGTCCACTGATCCACCAAACTGGCACTGGCCGCTTCAACCATGACACGAATCACAGGCTCAGTCCCCGAGGCTCGCACCAGCACCCGCCCCTGATTGCCCATAGCGCGCTCTGCTTCATCGATGGCCTGCTGCACTGCATCGCAGCTTTGCCAGTTGCGCCGCTGCTCACGGTCCTCCACCCGAACATTCTTCAGTCGCTGGGGATAAGGTTCAAAGCTCTGATCAATCAGCTCCGGCAAGCAGCACTCGGCGCGCTTAATCAAGTCAGCCAGATGGAGTGCGGTCAAAATGCCATCGCCCGTCAAACTGTAGTGATGGCACAAAATATGGCCCGACTGCTCACCCCCCAACATGGCCCCACGCTCGACCATTTCAGCATGGACATGTTGATCGCCGACTTTAGTGCGCACTAGGTGCCCCCCCAGCTTTTCCCAGGCCCGCTCAAAGCCTAGATTCGCCATAACGGTGGACACAATCGTATCGTCAGGGAGCTGATTCCGCTGCTTTAAGGTTTGCCCCCAGAAATATAAGATATAGTCGCCATCTACGATGCGCCCATGGCTGTCTACAGCCATCACTCGGTCTGCATCACCGTCAAAGGCAAACCCAATATCAGCCTGATGCTGACTCACTGCCGTCGTCAAGCAGCCAAGATGGGTAGACCCACAGTCAACATTGATCAGGTCACCATCGGGTAGGCCATTGATAATAATGACTTCGGCACCAGTCGCCTCAAACACCTCTTGGGCAACTCGAGTCGCAGCACCCCAGGCCAGGTCCAGCACAATTTTCATGCCACTCAGATCAGGATGAGGCTGAAAGGGCTGATGCAAAAAGCTGACATATTGATTGACCAATTCAGGGCGGAAGTAGGTACGACCCCACTGATTGTTGGCAGCACCCCCAGTAAATTGACCGGTCCGCAGGCTAGACTCAATTTGCTGCTGCTTTGCCTTAGACAACTTAGTCCCATCCGCACCAAAAAACTTAATACCATTGTCAACAGGCGGATTGTGGCTCGCAGAAATCATGATGCCCCCACGGGTCTCCGGTAACCCAGCCAAGTGAGCAACCGCAGCAGTGGGGCAAAGACCCATATCCCATACGTCTACCCCAGCGGAGGCGAGCCCCGCCGATAAGGCCGAGGCAATCATATTGCTAGAGTTCCTCGAATCCTGACCGACGACGAGCGGACCATCACCAGTCAGGACCTGTGCCGCACAAAACCCGACCTGTAGCGCGAGTGGTGCAGTCAGCAGTTCTCCAGCCTGACTCCGAATGCCATCGGTACCAAACAGCGGTGCTGCAGGTAGGTTTAAGGATTCCCAGCCAGTGCCCGGCGAGGTTTGCAAACGAATGGGGGCAGCTATCATACTTGAAACTCCAAACAACACATCCACAAATGGGAGAATATCACCTCTATTAAGGTTTGTTTATAAATTTGCGACAGAAGTCAATTTGTTCGGTGAGCGACATGCGGCTGACTATCCCACGGTAAGACCGATCAGCGGACCCACACCCTGAACTGTTCCCGCTCCGTCAAAAATTCAAACAAACTTTTTTATTTCTATTGTGTTTCCGACTTCGGTCATCGGCCTCAGTCATTGGCTTTAGCCATCGGCCTAGCGAAACAGGGCAAGGCTTCGCCTGGCAATTTTTGCCGCCATTCTGAACCTCCTGACAAAACCCTTTAGCCCTTCTCCAGTCCTATCCCTATGTCAACCGCCAACATCCCCTCCCAGCTGGATTCGTCTGCTGATCAGTTTTGGCTGGGCATCGAACAGTTCAACCAGGGCGACTATTACGACTGCCACGACACAATGGAAGCTATTTGGATGTCAGCTTCCACCTCAGAAAAGCCGTTCTACCAAGGCATCTTGCAGATTGCCGTGGGGCTTTACCATTTGCAAAATCACAACTGGCGCGGGGCGGCAATTTTGTTGGGTGAAGGCAGTAGTCGACTACTGCCGTTTGAACCGGCTTACCAGCGGACTAATGTGTCTGATCTAATCGATCAGGCGCAGGATTGGCTTAAGGCGGTTCAGCAGGCCGGGCCTGAGCAAATCGCAACCGTGGCAGCACAGCTAACCACTGCCCACACGGCACTACACCCCCCGAAAATTAGACGAGCATCGCCAAATTAAACGAGCCGAGTGGGGTTTCCACGCGTTCACAGTTGATAGGTATATAGAGCAAAATCCCATGATCTTCGTTCCCATTGCCTTCCCCAATCCAGGGGTGAACCCCAAAATATAGCCGTCGCCACAGGGTCCTTTTTTGGGGTCCTTTTTTGGGGTCCTTTTTGAGAGGGCTTTTTTGGGAGCTTGTGGGGCGATGGCGGCTACCTGACAACCATCGCCAGCACCTAAGCCCCAGGAATGTCCGGGCCGCGACAAAACCCTTCAACGACCATGGACAGATCAGGCCGCTGACCCAGTCTATGAACCGGCCCCTGATACAGATAAATTTACCGCCACAGGCTAGGCTGTAAAAGATGTCCCCCAATACCCTCCATCCATCATTCGGGCATCTGCTTCGGCAACAGACAACGGGAATGATTTAGAGACAAGCGCACCTATGACACGGCTTTTCGGCAACGGCCAACGCAATCGAGGCCAACGCAATCAGATCATCTTGGGCTTTATCCTGCTGCTAGCGGGCATCCTATCTCTAACGGGGATGCGCCCCAGTAGGGCTCAGTCCGGCAACGCGATTACCCTCCGAGCAGATGTACAAGAAGCAAATGCCGGTACGGGCATTGTGACGGCACGAGGCAATGTGCGCATTGACTACCCAGCCCGCGAGATTTCGGCCACAGCCGCTCAGGCCCAGTACTACAGCCAGGAGCAGCGGATTGTGCTGACGGGCAATGTCTTTATTCAACAGGAGGGCAATACGCTGCGGGCTGAAACAGCCACCTACCTAATTGACGAAGAGCGCTTTGTCGCCACACCAGGAACAAATCAGCAGGTGGAATCAACCTACATTCTGCCAGAAGCGGAAGTTTCGCCCCAGGCCGAAAGCCAGGATGAAGCATTA